>CAYHRX010000314.1:0-4691 GCA_964359075.1 uncultured Chitinophagales bacterium | reverse complement strand
CCGGCTCCGGCCCAGTCGGTGAAGAGCCGGAGTATGTGTTCCCCATCCATGGAACAATCCAGCCAACTTCGAGCTGTTCTTTCTTGAAGCCCAGACGCTTCCCGACTTCTTGCGGAAATTTTCCGTTTGGCATGTGGAAGACGGCGTAGGCAAAATCCGCGGGAGAGAGCTTCGACTTCTCCAGCAACGCTTGCCCGGCTCCCATGATGTGTTTGAAGTATGCGGGATCGCCAGTGAATCTCCCACCGTGTCGTGGATACGACTCGCCCTCCCTTCTCCAAAAATCCGGAGTGTCAGACGTGTATGAGTGAGTGAAGAGGATTTCAGCGACCACCCGCTCGCTTCCCATGATATATGCCGCTCCCCCAGCCGAAGCGGAATACTCGAGCGCATCACCCGGCGCACCCTGCGACGTGTCGGCCCCGATGCCCATTGCGTACTTCATCTCGCCTGACTTCACATGGCTGTACGCAACGTACATCGCCTCAGTTCCTGCCTTGCATGCAAATTCATAACTGGCAACATGGACGTGAGGTCCGATGCCAAGAGCGTCAATCAAGATCGTGCCGCTCGGCTTCACCGCGTACGGATGCGACTCCGATCCGATGTACACCGCTCCTATGTCCTTCGGGTCAATCTGCGCACGACGAAGAGCGTTCTTCGCCGCCGCCACTGAAATGGTGATCGTATCTTCATCCTGACCGGGGACTGTCTTCTCAGACAACTGTAGTCCTCTGGTGATTGCTACCGGATCAGCCCCCCATTGCTGGGCTATCACTTCTGCTTTTATGCGATACCTTGGGAGGTATGCGCCGTAACCAACTATGCCGACCATACAACCTCCTATGCGAGTTTTATGACTGACTGCTCTTCTCTACACACCACGTCTACTCAACAACAGCTTCGCCAGTGCTTCGTCTGCAGTTCTTACAAATTCATCAGCATTCCTGATTTCCTGGCTTGCATCACCTTCTGTGATTGAAAGGTAGTCACCGTAATCTGCATTCTCTCTCAACCTTTTCAGTTTTGAGATTATCTTGTTGTATCTCTTGGGAAAGAGATCCTTGTTGACGAGATGCTGGTGAAACAAAGTGATCACACCTTCATGTCGTTTGTTGTCGACGTGAAGGGCGGCCAGCACTGCGCGCATCGCTGTCAGAACCGCATAGTAGCTCTTTGCCACCGCTTCATCAAAGAACCCATTCTGAAAAGCCGCGCGTGCTATGGAGAGATTGCGATAGGCCTTCTCCATCCGATAACGTGCAAGTTCTCTATGGTGGTTTTCCTTCATAGAGGAATCCCCTCCCTCTTTACAGCTTCAAAGAAGAACGAGTGCATGCTCAGGTTCTTCTGCTCTTCATAGAGATCGTATGACACGGGTGAAATGAGGATATCGTAGTCATCGAGGATATCCGCCGTAACCTGGGAAATCTTCGCCTCGGTGGACTCGCTCCTCCTGCGGGCGAGAATATAAACATCGATGTCTGAGTCCTCGCTGAAATCCCCACGTGCCTTGGAGCCAAAGAGCAATATGGATACAAGCTGCCTGCCAAGGGCTTTCTTCAGACGGCGTGAGAAAGCATTGAGTGCTTTACGCTCCTCGGGCTTGAGCTTTATGTCGGCATACTTTTTCACACAACCCTGATATGTAACTCTCTCAACTGCTTCTCATCCACCTCACTCGGCGCTTCATCCATCAGCGAGACCGCGCTGGCAGTCTTCGGGAAGGCAATGACGTCGCGAATCGACTTCGAACCCGTTAAGAGCATCGCGATCCGGTCAAAGCCAAACGCAATCCCTCCGTGCGGGGGTGCGCCGTATTTGAAGGCGTTCAGCAGGAAGCCGAACTTCTTGTTCGCCTCATCTGCTTCAATGCCCAACAATGTGAACACCTGCCGCTGAAGAGTCGAGTCGTGGATTCGGATACTGCCTCCAGCAATCTCGTTGCCGTTCAGCACGAGGTCATACGCCCGTGCCCGTACCTTTCCTGGATCGGTTGCGAGCACACCCACATCATCAGGATGCGGGGAGGTAAACGGATGGTGAACTGCAACGTACCGCTCTTCTTCCCCGCTCCATTCAAATAACGGGAACTCCGTCACCCACAGAAGATTCCACTTGCTCTCGTCAATGAGATTCAGTCGCCGGGCCATCTCAAGTCGCAGTGTGCCGAGGATGGTGTAGGCTTTTGCCCATGCATCCGAAGCAAATAACATCAGGTCGCCCTGCTTTGCTCCCATTGCGGCTGCGATTTTCTGCATCAGCTCCTTGCCGAGGAATTTCTCGATGGCAGATTCCAAACCGTTCTCAGTCCATTTGAAATACGCAAGTCCACCCGCGCCAAGGTTCTTCGCGAAGTCAACGAGATTGTCCATCTGGTTGCGAGTGAAGGAGGCACCGCCCGGCACAACAAAGCCCGCCACGACTCCGCCCCTCTTAGCGACCTCCGAGAAAACTTTGAATCCTGAATCTTGAATCAAATCGTTGATGTTAGTGAATCCAAGATCAAACCGTGTGTCCGGCTTGTCGCTGCCGTACGACTCCATTGCTTGCTTGAAGGAAAGTCGGGGAAACGGCAGAGGAATATCGACGCCCTTCAACTCCTTGAACAATCTTTGAATCAGTCCCTCGGACACGGTATAGACGTCAGACTCATCCACAAACGACATCTCAACGTCAATCTGCGTAAACTCGGGCTGGCGATCAGCACGCAAGTCCTCATCACGGAAGCACTTCACGATCTGGACGTACTTGTCGAATCCTGACACCATCAGGATCTGTTTGTAGGTCTGCGGAGACTGAGGAAGAGCGTAGAACTTCCCCCGCTGCACACGACTGGGAACGAGATAGTCCCGTGCGCCCTCAGGAGTGCTTTTCATCAGCACGGGTGTTTCAATCTCCACGAAGTTCAGCTCGTCGAAGTACCGATGGACGAGTTGATACATCTTGTGCCGGAAGATCAGGTTCTGCTGAAGATTGGGACGGCGCAAGTCGAGGTAGCGGTACTTGAGCCTGATGTCTTCACTCGCGTCGACTTCGTCATCAATCGGGAACGGCGGAGTATCGGCCTTGTTCAGGATCATCAGGTCCGTCGCCATCACATCAATCTCGCCGGTGGGCAGTTCCGTGTTCACAGTTCCCTCTGGCCTGTGCTCGACCGTTCCGGTCACAGAGATAACGTACTCGCTCCTCAGCGTTCCCGCAAGATCATGCACGGCTGGGCTTGTCTGCGGATTGAACACGACCTGAGTCTTGCCATACCGGTCGCGCAGATCAATGAACACCACACCGCCAAGATCACGCCGGGTGTCCACCCAGCCGGTGAGCGTGACGGTTTTTCCAATGTCTGATTCACGCAATTCACCGCAGGTGTGAGTGCGTTTGCTGAACGTGGACAAAAGAACTCCAGAGATGGGTATAACCTGCTGAAATCTAACCACTTATTACAGCGTGAAGATAGGCAAAAAACGCGTGAGTTTCAACAGACCAGGGTGACAGTTCAGTCACTGCTGTCGGAGTCCGTCCTCACCCTTTCACTTCACCGAGGATGACATGCTTGTACTTCTGGTAGAGATATGATACTGCAAGGAGGATCACTCCCAGACCAATGAATGAGAAGATGCGATAGAGCGTCTCAAGGAACGAGAGGTCGTAGATGAAGATCTTGAGGATCGTGAAGCCAAAAAGAACGATTGAAGAGATTCGAATCCCTCGCTGACGTCGCCATAGGCCGACAACCATAAGCACGACGGAATAGAGCAGCCATATGCCTGAGAGCGAGAGCTGCTGGAGATTGGATAGACGAGTCAACTCGGCAGACACATCGCCATACCCCGTAGCCTGTTCCCACAAGTACTTCGCCTTCTGAAAAACATCCTTGGTCTCACCGGTGATAAGGTCAAACAACAGGATGACTATCACGACGCCAACAACACTGAGTGCATCGGTATTCCAGGCACCGAGGAACTTCTTGTGTCGAATCCACTGGGCAAGTGTCACCGCCCCCCCAATGACGAGCAACATCGTAAGCACGCGGAAGTTGACGATCAACGCAAACTCCTGAATCGGGGCATACGTTATCCCGCGCAAAGCTGCAAGACACACCGAGAACACGGCTGCACCCAGTCCCACATGCTGCCAGGGAACGACGCTCTTGCTGATGCCAGACCAGACGAGGGCCAGCGAGTACGCCATCCAAACAACGGCGAGCGTCATGAGTTCCTTGAACTCGATAACCTCTGTCAACTCACCGCCAGAGAGGACACTTGGCAACTTGAAATAGCCCAGCGTCTCCACTGTAAGCAAGATGAATACAATGACGGGCCATGAGTAATTGAGCACGTTGGAAACAACCTGCTGGTGCGCATCGATCCCCTTTTTCAACAGATATGCACCCACCCCTATTGAGGCAGAGAAGAGGGTAAGTGTGAATGCCCGCTGATTCAGGAGCAAACCCGCGTCAACGACAGGCGAGGTGCTGAATGATTCCGGAACGTAGAGCAGTTTCAACAACGCGAACCCGTACACGACAGCACCCGACGTCCATACGAACTTGTAGTTCCATCGCACACCACAATAGAGCAATGCCAGCGCCTCGAACGACCACCACTGCACTGTCTTGAATCCAGCAAACTCAATTGCGGTGGCTAACACCATAAGGACTATGGCCGTCAGTATCTGTCGGAAGAATG
>CAYHRX010000313.1:2200-4694 GCA_964359075.1 uncultured Chitinophagales bacterium | reverse complement strand
TGGAGGTCTCCCAACACCCATGGCGGCCAGGAAAGAACTTTTTGGACAGCCTCTTGGGTGGGGTCGAATGAACCGAAGCCAAACCGGCTGCTTGATGAACTCTCTTCGCTGTTTGCCCTTTCATCATCTCCCGGACAATTTCATATTAGCGGGGCTTTCGTGTTGGACTATCTTGATCCGCCGATCAGTGCCCCATGCTATTCCCCGAAAGCTGTTTCACCAATTCACCGACCACTGCCTTTGCATCGCCGAACAGCATGAACGTCTTGTTCTGGAAGTACAGTTCATTGTCGATGCCGGCAAACCCGGGATTCTTGCTTCGCTTGATGGCATAGACTGTTTTTGCCTTGTCCGCGTCGATGATCGGCATGCCGTAGATCGGTGTGGATTTGTCGTACCTTGCAGCGGGGTTGACGACGTCGTTGGCGCCAATCACCAATGCGACATCGCATTGCGGCATGTCGGGATTGATGTCATCCATTTCCGCCAGATCGGCGTAGGGGATATCTGCCTCAGCCAGCAGGACGTTCATATGGCCCGGCATGCGCCCTGCAACGGGATGGATAGCGAACTTCACGCTGATTCCTCGCTTGGTCAGGAGATCGTACAACTCTCGGATACGATGCTGTGCTTGCGCAACGGCCATGCCATATCCCGGAATAATCACGACAGAGGATGCCTGATCGAGGACCTGCGCTGCACCTTCGATGGTTTCTTCCTTGTAGCGCTTCTGTTCACCAGCCGCTTTGGATGCCTGAACCGTACCGAACGCGCCAAACAGTACATTGGTGAACGAACGGTTCATCGCACGGCACATAATGATAGAGAGGATGAGTCCACTTGAGCCATCCAGTGCGCCCGCAACGATCAGGAGCTTGTTGTCCAGCACGAAGCCCATTGCCACTGCCGAGAGGCCTGCGTATGAGTTCAACATGGAAATCACGGTCGGCATGTCGGCGCCGCCGATCGGAATAATAAACAGCACGCCAAACAAGAGAGCCATGCCAATGATCGCCGGGAACGCTGCGTAGGCCCATGGTCCGGTCGGGTCAACTACCAGAAGGATTCCCAACGCAACTGCGATCGCCAGGAGAGCAATGTTGCTGACGTTCTGCAGCGGGTAGGTCACGGGCCGTTGCGGAATCCACTTGAGCTCCTGGAGCTTGCCCGCTGCCATCAGGCTTCCTGTGAACGTGAGAAATCCCAGAATGATCTCGGCGACGATAGCGCCCATGCGAAATGCAGTGAGGTGCTCCGAGCCTTCACCTGACCAGAGATAGTACTTTGCCGTTCCTACAAGTCCTGCTGCAAGACCGCCGAACGCGTGCGAGAGTGCCGTCCGCTGTGGCACGGCCGTAAGCGGGACACGAGAGAGAGGGATGCCAACGACGAAACCCGCGATGATCGCGAGGACTATCCATCCGTGATTGACGACCTCCGGTTGCATCCATGTCGCGATAACTGCAAGCAACATCGCCACAACGCCTGCCATGACACTTCGGCGCGCAGTTTTCGGGCTGTTCATCCAGTAGAGCGAGAACACGAAGAGCGCCGCTGCTGCAATGTAGGCAGCCTGTGCGAGATCGTGCGTCATGGCTTCATCTCCTTTCGACGAACCGATGGGTCCGTCGAACCGTCGGTCCGCTCCTGCCCGCCGGCTTCCCGTCGCGGTGGCTTGAACATCTTCAGCATCCGATCAGTGATCAGGAACCCGCTGACAATGTTGGTCATAGAGGCGAACAGGGCAATGGCACCCAGGAGGCGAATGTCCGTTGGGTAGTCGGAGCCCGTGACGATGATCGATCCGACCACCGCAATTGCGGAAATGGCATTGGTGATAGACATCAGTGGAGTGTGCAACAGCCGAGAGACGCGTGCAATAACTCCGACTCCGATAAAGGTTGCCAGCACAAGCACAAAGAACAATGTCCAGTAGTCCGTTTGTGCTTCCGCCGCCGGATGATCACCCGAAGGAACCGTCGACTGGGCGCCCGCGCTGGCAACCCAGCAGCATATTGCGGCGCCCGCGATCAAGGTTCGCGAATGTGCGAGTATGCTTGCCGACTTGTGCAACAATTGTGTGAGACCATTCATGAGTGGTATTCCATGCCGTGTGGGTTTATTGTAATAGGAAAACGGATTGCTTTTGGTTTTCTTTCTCAGTGAACTCTGTGTCCTCTGTGGTTGAACCTTTCAGCTGCTCTGCTGCTAGCGCGACGGCAAGGCTGACGCACCATCAACAAATGCCTGCCACGCCTGCTTTGGTGTTCCATCTACTTTCCTCAATCCGAGACTTCCGAGGAAATATCTGAGCTGATAATTGTTCGGGGATCCATAGTACCATGCGAGGCTGTCGCATTGTGCTTGTGTGAAATCGTGCAGGCAGAAGAAGTTCATAAAGGGAATTGCTCTACCGGTTGTGATCCACGCGCTGAACACATTGGTGACGAATTGTGCCTGCGCCTGCTCGGAACTGCCAAGATTGGTTGTTGAT
>CAYHRX010000313.1:0-2190 GCA_964359075.1 uncultured Chitinophagales bacterium | reverse complement strand
GGATACCCGACCTCCTGAAGGATCAACGGCCGACCTCGAGCCAGAGAAACCATGCGTGAAATCTCGGCAGTTGCGACCGATGGGGCGCGAGGAAAAAAGTCAACCCCAATCGGATAATACGTCAGGATAAACACGTCGCTTGAATCGTTGAGACGCCTGACGTTGAGAGAGTCATTACCACTTGCCCCGCTGAATGTTGATGTGACGCCGACCTTCAGTCCCAGTGCGCGCCGATGCAGATAACGCACCACATCCTCATAGAACGATGTGTATGCCTCCCAATCACCAGGATGCTGGGAGAGATAGACATCAACCTCATTTCCAACCGAGAGGTAGAGGATGTTCTGGTTTGGCGCCGGCAACAGGGCATCCAGGAGTGCATGGAACCGGTCCTTCATCTGCGGCGAGTCGAACGGGACGTTCATGAGATCGGCCGGCGTCTCACGCACTGTGGTGTTGAGCACGGAGATGACGATCTCAAGTTTGAATGACCGGGCAGTAGTGAGGTACGTAAGGATGTTGTTGAAATCATTCAGTGCGAACACGCCGGGTGCCGGCTCCAGCAGCCGCCAGGGGAAATTCAGATGCTGGCCACGAGCGCCAGAATTGTATGCGAGATCAATCGCTGCAATAATATCTTGTGTTGTCGCCGGTGGATTTTGTCGTGGTACGGGAGATATGGAAAGGATGCGCGACGGTGATAGAGGCGGTGTCCCGCCGCTTGTTGGATCGACTGAGTCTTTGCTGCAGCCAGAGATGAAAAGGAAGGAAGCGGCGAATGCAAGAAACGTTCGAGTCATGGACGAGGAGTACGCGTCAATTGGTGCCACGCCGAATTGCACTCCTCACGCTTTCGTTTACTATCTGACCATCGCGTGTAATACAGGCACCCTTCACAATCTCGTCGTTGAAGTCGGGGAGAGCATCGGCCTTGGGGTAGAGGAGCTTGAACAAGTTGACGATGGTCTTTGAGTACATCAGGCTGGCATCGGTTGGGAGTGCGGCAGCAAGGTTGATCGGCCCCATGATGGTGACGCTGTGCCTCTCGACTGTTTTGCCGGCTTCTGTCAGCTCGCAGTTGCCACCCTGCTCGGCAGCGAGGTCAACGATCACAGCGCCGGGTCGCAGTAGGTTCACCATGTCGGCGGTGATCAGCGTTGGTGCGCGCTTGCCGAATACCTGTGCCGTTGTGATGACGACATCCACCTTCGGCAGCCGTGCACTGATTGTCTCCCACTCCTTCTTGATGAACTCGGGAGAAAGCTCTTTGGCATATCCTCCTGCAGTTTCTGCATCTTTTGGCATCTCCATCTCGATGAATGTGGCGCCGAGGCTCTTCACCTGGTCTATCACGGCAGGTCGAGGATCAAACGCTTCCACCTTTGCACCAAGTCGTTTGGCTGTTGCGATGGCTTGCAGTCCGGCAACCCCCGCGCCGAGAATGAGCACGATGGCAGGCGGCACTGTGCCCGCCGCCGTCATCAGCAACGGGAACATCTTTCCCAGCTTTTCAGTTGCAAGAAGAACCGCCTTGTATCCTGCAACTGTTGCCATCGCGCTCAGGGCGTCCATGCTCTGGGCGCGGGTAATGCGCGGGACATACTCCATGGAGAAGCCGGTAATGCGCCGTTTGCAGAACACATCCAACGTTGCGGCCCTGGAGAGAGGAGCGAGGAACCCGATATACACCGATCCCTCTTTCATCATCCCCGCCTCCTGCGGCGTCGGTGGCTGGACTTTGAACACCACGTCAACCTGGTCGTACACCTTTGTTGCTCCGCCTATAATGGTCGCGCCGGCGTTCCCAAACGCCTCATCGCTGATAGAAGCGCCAAGCCCGGCACCCGACTCCACGAACACCTCATGCTTGTCGCGTGTAAGCGCGGAGATGTTTCCCGGAACCAGCGCAACACGAGTTTCACCTTGTACGGTTTCTTTCGGTATGCCTATCTTCACAGCTGTTCTTTCATGATAGTGAATGGAGGAACCAGAGGTAAGGACTGCCCGAACGGTGGGCCAGCAAAAGCTGACACATGGTACGAAAAAGAGACAACATTCTCAACGAATGATCTTCGCAGTGAATGCGACTTGATTACGGAGCCAGCCCGTTGTATTTTGTCGGAGAAAGGAGAACAGGGAACTAATGCCGGCACCGTTACATCGTCACCGCGCTCTGAACATCACGCTCAT
>CAYHRX010000312.1:3193-4694 GCA_964359075.1 uncultured Chitinophagales bacterium | reverse complement strand
AAACTCCACGGTCATCTGGCAGGCTCCAGCGTGAGCTTTTCCCATTTGCCTGATTCCCGGCGTGATGTTACCGTGCGGTAGGCACCATTCAGCCACAAATGGGTTTGATCATCATAGTTTTGATGAAGCACCTGTCCCGATTGTCCCGAGGGCAACACTGCCACCCATTCGTCCGGCCTGGCGAAATCAAAGATCTGACGGAACGATGGGCCAACGGTAACGTGGAACGGCGCGTTGAAGCTGAACTCTCCGCTCATGAGCGTGGTCTGACCGCCCGGGTACGGGTATGGACCAATGTTGAACAGGCGGTCGAGCGGCTTCACGAGTCCAAAGGGGTGCTTCAGTGTCACCGTATGCACATCGCCCCAACGCCAGTTCTTCATTTGTGTGCTGACACTGTCGCGAAGAATGAAGATTGCTTCCCGCAGGCTTTTCCTGATCATGTGATCGCGTGTCTCAACAGCGTCAGTCCGCACATCGTCAAACCAGTGTGATGTTCCCTCCTCAACCAGCTTCGTCGTTACCCGGACGGGGACATTCATGAGAATCACCCAGTCATGGAATAGACTGTCTCCCATCTCGTCTTTGTAGATGTTGCCCAACAGCCTGACGAAGAACTCGTGATAGATGGTTGTGGCGATGTCTTCCTTCGTGAATGTAAGATTCCAGTGCTTCAGATATTCCAGAACGGTCTGCTCTTCAGAAACACCAAGTGTGCTGTCTTTGCACGCCGCCAGCACGTGTGGCATCATTCGCTTTGCCTGGAAAGAGAACTGGTCGTTCTGCAGACGCTTGAAATCGTCGACGGTGAAGCTTCCTTGCTGTCCCAGGACTTCTCTCAGCCGGGTGATGCGCGAGGCAGGCTCCCATAGATCACCGATGTGGTATGGATAGGAGTCATCAACAATCTTGTTGTTAGCGGTCGCGATGTAACCTTCCGGGGGATTGTAAAGATGCGGAAGCTCCTCGAACGGGACGAAGCCTTTCCATTCCGCCTCCGGATCCCAGCCCGGCAGAGGAAGCAGTGAGCTCTGCTTGCCGCGGAGTGGCAGCTTTGCGCCGCACCAGTACCCGATGTTCCCCTTGTCATCACCGTAGACAAAGTTCTGCCCCGGACCTGAGAACTCACTGACACCTTTTGTGAACTGCTCCCAGTTTGCCGCTTTGTTGATCCTGTTGAACGATTCGACCTGGTCGGAAATCTCTGTGCCCGTCCAGCGCATGCTTGCCACAAATGGGTAGGTTGCCTTTTTGAGTTGCGTCTGGATATCGGTAACGATGGGGCCGTGATGAGTTGACCTGACGCCAATTGTAATGACAGTGTCATTCTTGATGCGGATTTCCTCTTCGCGGATCGTGATTGGTCGCCACTCACCATCATAGAAGTACTTCAGGCCGTTTGTTGTGTCGACCCGCTCGACGTAGAAGTCTGCGTCATCCGCCATCAGGTTGGTCAGTCCCCACGCAATGTGTCGGTTCTTGCCTGCCACGATACCGGGAA
>CAYHRX010000312.1:0-3183 GCA_964359075.1 uncultured Chitinophagales bacterium | reverse complement strand
TACCGGGAACGCCGGGTATGGACATCCCACATACATCATAGTCGGGGGCGTGTAGCTGCACTTCGTACCATTTCGAAGGCGATTGGAGTTGCAGGTGGGTATCGTTGGCGAGGATGACCTTGCCGCTTGCGGATTTCGATGGCGCGACAACCCAGGCATTGCTGCCACCCAGGATTCCGGGCGGCCCCCACAACCCGGCAAACGACTGCGCTGTCTTCAGGAATTCGTGGGTCGAGCTGGCATACTTGCGCCATTCCTCAACTGGGACAGTCGGTGGGATGTTCTGCGGAAAGGGTGGAAAGATATCAAGAGCCTTCTCAAGTCCAACACGCTCTGCGATGGCTCCATACGTCAGGTCGGTCCACCATGAAAGGTTCAACTCCCACGCCATCAGCCGCGTGATCATGATACTATGTACCGGCTGCCACAGCTCCGGATCGTACCCGAGCATGTCGAACTCGATGGGGTACTTCCCTTTGTGGGAAGAGATGAACGCATTGACACCATCAGCGTACCACTGAAGCCGGTCACGCGACTCTTGTGTAATGTTCTTCTCAACTCTTTCTGCAATGTCCCGGATGCCAACAATGCGGAACATCTTGTCGAACGGAAGGGTCACCTCTCCGAAGAGCTCTGACAATCTCCCGCCGCCAACACGCCTGCCCATATCCATCTGCCAGAGACGATCCTGGGCATGCACATATCCAAGCGCCATCAGGAGGTCGTGCTCGTTGCTCGCTTCAATCCGCGGGCTGCCATACTCATCGCGAATGACTTGCACTGGTTGCTCAAGTCCTGAAAGGGAAATGGTGCCGGAAGTCTGTGGAAATGACTTTCTGATCTGATACCGAAGGAAGAAGAATGTGGCGATTCCGAGAACAACCAGGACGACCAGACCACCAACAATAATCTTGGTTCTTTTGTTCAACGAGAGCTCCGTGGCCAAAAAAGCGAAGTCCGCCACATCGGGCGGACTTCAATATATTGAAAGCCGTCTACTCTTGCAATTGAACGTTAGAACCTGTATGAGAGCGTTGCCACGAAGTTGTTGGTGCGTATTCTCTCATCAACACGAGGACCGCCCTCGTAGTTGATTCGGAATGTTTTCCACCAGCCGTGCGCATAGCCAACGTCCACCATTGTTGACTCACCGAGCAGCACGCCGAATCCGGCAGTAACATACTTCTGATCGAACGACGAAGGATCACCTTGATAGGGGGAAGGATTGTAGATGAAGCCGCCGCGGACTCGCAAACCTGTTCCCTGAAGATCATACTCGGCACCGGCGCGCAGGTTCGCAGTTGCGCGGAAGATGTTCCTGATGTCCTTGTTTTTGGCAAGCAGGTCTCTGTTTGCATCCTGAAACTTCATCTGTGTCCAGTCGGTGTACTCAATATCGCCCGAAAGCACCAGGTCGCGGATCACGACCGATGCACCGGCGCTGAACACCCACGGAGTTACGACTTCGTACTCATTTGAACCCGGCGAGTCAAATGGCCCGTACGAGGAGATACCATTCACATCGGCACTATCAAAGTAACTCGTTGCTGTAGTGTTGAATGTCTCCTTAATACGGAATGTTGTCGGGCTCTTTATGCTTGCCCCAAACCGGAACCGGTCGGGCTGCCGGTACATGAATCCGAACCTCGCGTTGACACCCGAAAGATCACTCTCCACCTCATCCTCGACCACGAGCTCATCAAAGTCAAATGGGAAACGGGTGTACACACGGTTGTTGTCCTGTTCCCTGTATTCCCGGTTGTATTTGTACGTGCCTGACACGTACGTGAGGGTAACCCCGACTGAGACACTCTTGGCGATATCAATCGCGCCGCCTGCTGACCAATTGTTCAGCCCGCCTTCTTCGGTCACCTTACCCAGCTGAGTGAGACGTCCGGTAATCGGGCTATTGAAACGTCGTGTGTTGGTATCCGCAACGGCGAGTTTGAGATCCTCCGCGAGGGTGACATCCGGAGGATACGGTTGTCCATGTGGCGCCCATGCTTGAATGATGCTGCTATTCGGGTTGAACCCCTTGAACGAGAGACCGGTGGTGAAGTCGCTCTGCCGCTGATACCCAAACGCAAGGACAAGCGATCCCCTTCGGACAGGAGCCGGATAGGCAATGCCAAGTGTATTCAGTTTCGTCGCATTGCTTGCAAGCGATTGTGCATTCGTAACGAACGTGCTGCCATCCAAGTAGTTGAGGTGTGAGAGGCCGAACGAAAACTCGCCGTGTTGAAGCTGCGTGAGGCCGGCCGGGTTCCAGAAGAGCGCACTGTAATCATTTGCTACGCCCGTGTAGGCGCCGCCCATTCCGAGTGAACGCGCACCTACAGCAAGTCCTGGAGTTGAGAACCGAAGAGCATCCTCCACAAACTGCGCTGACGACTGCGCGCCAAAACACCATGCTATCGCTGCTAATGCTATCAGACGTTTCATAGACCCTCTACATTTCCACAAGAGATTACTAACAACCCAGTGTCATCTACCTCTACCGCCTCGTGTCCCACCACTCGAACCAGTTAACCGACCTCCATCATTGGCCGGTGGACTCTGTGCCGGCGGAGGCGAGGGTGGCGGGGTGTACGAGCGCCCAACACTTCCGCGGTCACTACCACAATCTCGTGGCGGTGGTGTATATGTGCGGGGCGGCTGATATGTTCTTTCCCTGCTTCCACTGCGCGTCGTGCCACCACGGATGCCTTCACTTCCTCTGGTCCCACCGCGTGCTTCTCCAGCATTCTTTCTTCCCGTGGAAACTCGCGGCTGGTTTGGAGGTGTCGTTCCGCGTGTCCCCGAACTTGATCTGTATCCCGTGGGCAAATCGAAACTCCCTGGTGAACCACCACGCTGGCCAACTTCACCCCTGCCTCCTCCACGCACAACGCCGCCACGGGTGTTGCCAATCGTTCGCGTTGTTCCTCTGCTTCCTGTGGTCGCATACGTGCGATAGCGATACGCTGGGTAGTAGAACGAATAGTATGACACGGGGGGATACCACCAATGCCAGCCGGCGTAGATGGTAGGATAGTATGTTCCGCACCAGAACGGATCGTAGTAGTACCATCCACAATTCCTCCAGTACCACGAATCGTATGTCGAAAAGCTCAGCGCGAATGTGGGATAGTAGTAATCAAAACCGTACCGGTATCTCGGCCCCCATTCGTCGTTGTCATAATA
>CAYHRX010000311.1:0-4724 GCA_964359075.1 uncultured Chitinophagales bacterium | reverse complement strand
GCGATTCTTGTGAAGTATGCAATCAGAAACGCAGAGAAGATTCTTGCTGTTGATTTGCGCAGGGAAGAGTATTGCATTCTTATTGTCGATTGCGTCGAAATCCCCCTGCAGCAACCCGTGTTTTTCCCAGTGCAGGAAATCTGTGGTCGACGCGATGGCAATCCGGATCCTGTTCTTCGGTTGACCGGAGCTGTACGCGCAATACATCATGACGTACCTGTCGCCGACTCTGCTGATCCTGCCGTCTTCAACGCCGAGGTTGTCGTACTCCCTGTCGGGAAGGATGACGGGCTCGGCGTGACGTGCAAGGACCTGCAAATCGGGACTCAGCACAGCGAGACCGATGGATGAGCGGGTGTAATCGTGGAACTCTGTCTTCCTTCCCTGCGCTCGGTAGAGCAGAAAGCAGAGCGCCCGTTGGGCTGAAAGTGTTCGCTTGATGTCACCGGTGAAGGGAAGTCTCGCAATGATCGAGTCAAGCTCGGGTCGGTTTTCCACGAGCGCACAGGCCGGGTTGAACGTGACCTTGTTCTCCCACGGATGGGATGCAACCGGCCGGATGACTGGCAGGCCGTTGTTGAGGCGGTGAACTTTTGGCAGTGCACTCTCTTTGTCGTTCACGGCTGGTTATGATATTCGATCCATTTCAACTTCAAACGATTCTTTAGCTCCCGTGCCGTCAAACCGGATCTGAACCAAACAACTCTGGTATCTCCCGCATCAATGTCGAAGTAGTTGTCGTCGAAGATAATATCCTCGCCATGGACCTCCACTCTGACGTTCTTCGCAAAGTGCGTTGGCTTGATCTTCAACCTCCATTCACCATGTTCGCCCCGCTTCAACAGTGTTGTCAGTTTCGCCTTCGGCAGCTGGAGATGCTTCGGCTCCACCAAGAAATAGCGTTGCTCCGAGAACAGGTCGTCTGCTGTCAATAGGCTGCCCGAGAAATAATGTTGGGTGGAGTCGTGCTTCGCAAACCGCAGCAGGTCGACTTCACATGCCTTCAAGGACGAGTTTGCTCTCACATGAAGTTTGAGCTTCCTCGCCCAGATTCTCTTCCCGACAAATGAACGAAAGCCAAGATCTAGTGTGACCGAGGCGACTTTCAACGCATCATTCGTGACCCAGACCTCCAGCGCGTTCCCTGATTTCTTAAAACTCAGAAGAACTGGCGCAAAGAACCTTTTTGCAAAGTAGTATCCCGCCTTGGGCCGCAATGCAGAATCGATCACCGCCCAACTGCTGACAGGCCAGCAATCGTTGAGCTGCCAGAAAAGCGAGCCCGCTGTTTTGAATTTCCGTCGACGCCAATGCTCAACAGCAAATTTGAGCGCGTCGGCCTGGACAAGCTGCCCTTTGTAAATGAAGTCATCGAACGATGTCCCCACCCGGTAGTGCGCCGACAGGAATCGAAACAGGCGTTCCGGCCCCTCCATTTTTTTGTTGTGGTGCTCCATGAACCGGCTTTGCGGGTGACGGTCGGATGGAATACTCGCCTCTTCGAACGTCCTCCGGTTTGCGGGCGCTTGGAAGCCGAACTCGGCTACGAAGCGCGCGTTGTCGTTCTCGTACTCCTTGTAGTCTTTCCACAAGTCCCATACTGTCCACTGATGATGCGTACCATTCGATTCGGCATTCGGGAATCCTTCGCCGAACGGGGAGCTGCGCCAGTACGGACGCGTCCCGTCGTGTCGGGCAACCACGGAAGGAAGGATGTCACGGAAGATCGTTGCCCCCCGCAGATCGTCGGCAGTTTTGCCGGGGTTCTTGGTGCAGAAGTCGTATTCACATTCGTTGTTGCCGCACCAGACAACGATGCCCGGATGATTCCTCAGCCTCTTCACCACTTTCTCTGCTTCTTCCTTCGACTGCTTCAGGAACCACGGCTGCTCGGGATACTCTCCGCAGGCATACATGAAATCCTGCCACACCATGAGTCCAAGCCTGTCGCACAGCGTGTAGAAGATATCCTGCTCGTAGATACCGCCGCCCCACACACGGATCATGTTCATGTGCGCATCTTTGGCAAGGTGCAACAGTGTCCTGTACGTCGAGTCCGCGATGCGAGGAATGAATGTATCACACGGAATCCAGTTCGCACCTTTGCAGTAGATTTTCTTACCATTGATCTTGATAATAAAGGATTTGCCCTCGCTGTCCTTCTCCTGAACGAGCTGCACGGTACGGAGCGCAAACGGGACCTCAAGCCGGTGGATTTCCTCTCCATCCTTCTGAAGCGAGAACAGAACACAGTACATCGGCTGGTCACCGTACCCGTTGGGCCACCAGAGCTTTGGACCCGGGATGCGGAGCGTTGTCTTGACCTGATTGCCGCGGACTGCGGAAGTCCGCTCCATGTATGTATCGTTACCGGACACCATCATCCCCAGCGAGAGTCCGTGATGGTGAACTCGCTCGACCCCTACGGAAATCTCCACAATCGCCTCGCGGGCGTTCAGCGAAAGGACCTTCACGTGTGGGTGCTGCAGGCGGGCATGTGAAAACACTTCGAGCGAGATGTTCCGCCAGATGCCTAATGTCGTTAACTTCGGGCCCCAATCCCAGCCGAATGAGTACTGCGCCTTCCGGACGTACACACGATGCGGCTCGAGGTCTACGCGGAGTGACCCGTGTTTCTTTTCTAGTGCCTTTGAGCGGATCGTTGGTGAGTCGAACAGAATCTCGATTGTGTTCTTCCCCGATCGCAGATGCTTTTTCACGTCCAGCCGGTGTTCGACAAACATGTTCGACGTTTCACCCGCGAGTTTTCCATTGAGGCGGATCTGTGCATAGGTATCGAGACCTTCGCACACAAGGTCGATAGCATCCTGACCGAGCAGCGAGGCAGGCACCCTGAACTCGCGCTTGTACATCCATTGTTGCTGATCCACCCATTGCACGCCGTTCTCGTTCATGCGATAGAATGGATCGGCAATTCGCTTGTTTGCCATCAGATCGGTGTGGACAGTGCCCGGCACCGTGGCATTCATCCACCGCGTAACCGCACGCTTCCCACCCGGGAGTGATTTGTACCTGTCAATTGCCCGGAACTGCCACGTGCCGTTGAGATTAATCTTCTTCATGGAATCTTAGCGGAGCAGAATCATTTTTCTCGTGATGGTTGCTGTCGGCGATGTCAGTCTATAGAAATATGCACCGCTTGACAGGGTCGATGCGTCAAACGTAACCGCGTGCTTGCCGGCTTCCAGCATTTCATTGACGAGCGTTGCAAGTTCACGGCCAAGAACATCATACACTTTTAGCGTCACGTGGGAACCCACCCCCGCCAGACCGATGGCGGGCTGGCCGACCCCTGCCTGTCCGGCAGGCAGGCTCCCCTCGGCGTTGTTTGCGCTCTGAGAGGGGAGGGAGAATCGAATCGTGGTTGTTGGATTGAAGGGGTTCGGGTAGTTCTGTTCCAGTGAGTATGTTGTTGGAAGAAGTTCTCCACCATCTTCACCGACTCCGGTCGTTCCACCTGAGAGGATTCTGATTTGGTCCACCGACAGCGCATAGTTGTAGATACGTATGTCATCCAGCGCTCCGCTGAAGTTGAAGCCTTGGTTGTTCGGCAGCACCTGGCCTATGGTGTAATCGATCGTTGTTGTGAGAATGGTTCCCGACCAGGACGTGAACGCATCGAGGTCGCCGTTCAGATACACCTCGAAGTCCGAGCCGCTGTACAGAACAGTTACATTGTACCAGACGTTCGTGGACAGCTCTGTTTCGGAATCGAGGTCCTTGATTCCCGTTGTCGTCTTCACGGTCCATCGGAGGCGTCGATTGGAGATCGACACTTTCCATCTGTTCTGCCAGTTGCCGTGGGAGAGTGGGTATTGTTCGCGTTCGTAGAACGCGTCGACTCTCATCCAGAAGTTGATCGTGACGGACTGTTGGAAGTTCAGACTCGTACTGTTTGGCACTTCGATATAGCTCGTGTTTCCATCAAAGGCGTATGCACTATTCGGAATGCCCAGCCGGTTTGGCGCCAGGATAGCGCCGTGAACTGTTCCGTTGTTGTTAAAGCCGCTTGAGTCATTTGCGTTTCCTCTGAATGGGTAAAAGGCAACAAGGTCACCTGTTTGAGTTTGAGAGAAGTCCCGTACCTCAATGCCGATGCTGTCAATTGAAGAACCGCCACGTCCATCCTCCACGCGACAGAACACGATATGGTTTCCTGCCACTGAAGGTGCGGTCCATGTCGCAGTGGAGCCATTACCGGTGATCAGACCACCCGTTGCGCTCCAGTTGTATGAAAGAGAATCGCCATCCGGGTCCGACGCTGTGCATGTAATCTGGCTTACTGCGTTGAGATCGATCTTCCGTGGACGGGCAACGATGCCCGAGATGACCGGAGGACTATTGAAGAAGTCCACGACCCGAACGAACGTCGTCGCAGTATCCCGGCCACCATGCCCATCATCGACGACACAGCCGATCGAGAAACTCCCCAGGGTATTCGGGGCAGTCCACACGACATTGGAGCCGCTCCCCGTGATAACGCCCCCATCTGCATTCCAGAGATACTGAAGTGTGTCACCATTACGATCTGTTGACGTACAAAAGAGCTGGGTGCTGCCTCCCCGCAAAACGGCTGAACGCTCAGGCGCAAGACTCTTGATTCTCGGTGGATAGTTGCCGACGGCCTGGCCGGAACGATAATCAACCACAATACCGTTGATCAGCATCCTGTCGAGATCGTAGCTTACTGTACCTCCGGAGGG
>CAYHRX010000310.1:0-4746 GCA_964359075.1 uncultured Chitinophagales bacterium | reverse complement strand
ACCTCTGCCACTTTTCTGAAAAACACTCCATCGTTGGCCATGGCGTAGTAGATGCGGGGTACGGTGAGGGTGTAGATGCCGGCAGAGCCGAATGTGGAAATGAAAATCGTCAGCGCGATGAAGCTTCCGCCGAATAGTCCGGTAACAGAGCTTACGGCATCGGCTGCTACTCTGGAAGAGGACCCAATCGCTTGAGGCGAGAGGAGGAACATGTACGCGACATTGATCGTGATGTAGATGATCGAGACCGTCAGTGCGCCAACAACCATGGCGAACGGGACGCTGTGCTTCGGATCTTTTGCCTCGCCGGCGGTGAACGATGCATGCTGCCATCCACCGTACGACCAGAGCACCCCGACCATTGCAGCGCCGAGCACCGTGAAAATGCCGTCAGGGTACGCAGGAAGCGATGCGGCGAAGTCCGTTGTAGAGCTTGACCCCCACATGAGACCAACCAGAATCACACCTGCAATGCCTGCGAGCTTCAGCATCGTGAAGACATCAGAGAAGATGCCACCGATCTTCACTCCACGGATGTTCAGCAGTGTGAGAAGAACAAGTCCGGCAATCGCAACTATCCTGATGACTGTCGGACTCATCGGGATGAAGTAGCCAAGGTATGTTGCGAACGCAATGCTGAGTGCGGCAATGCCGCCCGTGTTCACGACAAGCAGATAGGACCATCCAAACAGGAAACCGAAGAGCTTGCCGTACGTGCGCGAGAGGTAGACGTACATTCCGCCCGCGCCGGGCATCATGCTGCCCAACTCCGCGAACGTGAGCGAGCCTGCAAGTGCCATCAATCCGCCCACAACCCACACAGCGAGTATCAGGATTGGAGCTTCGAGGTTCTTCGCGATGAGCGACGGGGTGAGGAAGATACCCGACCCGATCGTTCCACCGATGGCGATCATCGTGAGGTCAAACTTGGTCAGGGCTTGCTTGAGGTCAGACATGGGAGAATGTTGATTGCAGATTGTAGATCACTACAGTCCAACTACAAGTTGAATAGGATCAACTGGTTGGGGTCTTGGTAGCTTTGAATTTCGTGTAGCTGTTCTGTAAGTACTTGTAATATCGGTTCTTTCTCAAAAAGGGTGACACTCAAAATTTGTAGAATTGTGAGGCCAAGCTCTTTCTTGACAATTGCGACGAGGACGTACACGGCCAAGGCGATCCAAATCTGAGTGTTCACCGCGTTGGCGCTTGTACCGTAGAACGCTTTGATGCGTCCCGCAAGGCGGGATTTGATCCACTTGAAGAACAATTCGATTTTCCACCGCAGTCGATAGAGTTCGGCAACGGTGGCAGCATCGAGCACAAAGTTGTTAGTCAGAAACACGAGTGATTGGTTGTTCACAGCATCGTACACCTTAATACGCCGCAATTGATCGGGATACTCCCCCCGCGATCGCGGGACGACAAGCGTGATGGTTTGATCGACTTTGACGCTCTCGGTCTTCACTTCCGTACAGGAGGACACTCTGCTGAAGCGCAAATCGCGCTTGGCACGTATGACAAAGAACGCTCCGGCGTTGTCGATGCGTTTCAAACTGGCGAAGCCTGTATACCCTCGGTCCAACACGTAGAAGGCCCCAGCTTCGTAGACCAGTTCGCTGAGCATCCGCAAGTCCCCGACGTTTGCCTCGGACATCCAAGAGTGTGTGGAGTTTGACTCCGGCACAGGTTGACAGATGGTTCGCTGCACGCGCCCACGGAAAGAGCTTCAAGCACAGTTTGATGGTCGTGGAGTCGAAGGCATAGACTGCACTTTCGAGATCGACCAACAAGCGATCATCGCGGTAAAGCTTCTGTGCTCTCGCGATGAGTGAGAGCGCAAGGTCTTGATAGCTTTGCCACGGTCGGTGTTCGTTTGCGTGAGCGAGCGTTGATCGACAGATGCTTGACCGGATGCCGCTGTGATAGAGCTTCGGACCAAGCGAGCGAAGACAGGTCTCGATGTCACGCAGGCTCTCACGGCAAGCAAGTTGTGCAAAGGCCATGCACAGAAATTGCTCCCAACTTGAGAAGCGGTATTTCCGACGTCCACGCTTGTGCTTGTCCACAATAGTGACAAGAGCAAAAAAGAAAATCACTTCAGAAGGTACGCACCAGTTCAAATCGATTACAAGGGAAAACCGGCGCAACAATTACTTATCAAAGAACTTACACGTTAGTCCACCATCCTTAATTGGACAGTAGTGATTGGCAATTCATAACTGATGATTGTTGAGGGGTTGAAAGGGTTGGGATAGTTTTGATGCAGTGAATATTGCGCTGGTACCTGTTCACTAGATTCGCCTACATTCGTTGCACCTTGAGAGAGCTTCAGCGTGAGGTAATCGAAGCCGCCGCCAATACCATTCCCAATGCTTTCGCCTGTGAGATACACATTGAACTGTGAATCGACACAAAGAGCGTAAGCGTTGCTAGTTGTGGATGATGGACCCGGGGGCCGATAGCGGAACTCCCATATCCGATTCCCGTTGGGATTGTATTTCAACACAACATAATACGCGTGCGGAGCAACATAGTCGGTTGAGCTCATATAGATATTGCCAAACCTATCCAGTGCAAGCCGGGGTGGGTTCGTGGCAAATGTATGGTTTGCTACGTAGCGAGCCGACCATATCAAGTTCCCTGCACGACCATACTTAAGAATCGTATCATCGAAACCATTCGCTCTTGTCGCGACATAGATAAACCCGGACCGATCTGCGATGATGTCGTAGCCCGCATACCCGATGGTTCCGCCGGAAGGAAACCTTCGCTCCCATAACGTGTCGCCATTCGGGCTGTACTTGATCGTCAAGCATTGGGGACTGTCATTGATGCCATCACTCCAGCCCGTGACGTACACATTCTCCGAATCATCAACAGCGATCCCGTACGCGTGATCGCTCGGGACATCTTGCGGAGGCGCTGGCCCGTTGTATCGTCGCACCCAGAGCGTGTCACCATCAGTTGAGTATTTCACAGTAGCATAGTCCGACTGTGTGCCGATGCCCCAACTGTCACCTGTAACGATGACGTTGCCTTGAGAATCAAGAGCCATGTCTCGGAGGCGCTCATCATAGTTTGCGGGGCCATTCTAGATTCTATCCCAAACCAGGCCGCCCCTTGGCTCCAGTTTGATCGTTTTGTAGTCGGCAAAACGTGTCCACGCCGTATGGAGGTTGCCGTTATGACCACGGAGAATACGAAAGCATTCGGCTCCGTTGTCATATGTCCATAAGAGAGTTCCAAGACGGTCATACTTCAACGTTGCTGAGCCGCCAGTAACGTAAAGGTTGGCGGAATCGTCGGGTAGCAAGTCCCATCCAAGATCGAAGATGTTGGGCCCGCTGTTGAACCTCCGTACCCACAATGAGTCCCCACTAGCATCGTACTTGATGGTAGCGTAGTCAAGGTTGGTCCCGACTCCAAGACTACCACCGGTCACATAGACATAACCGGAATCATCAACTGCTATCGCTAGCGCTCCGTCCAAATCATTAGCCGGCCCATTATATCGCTTTGCCCATTCAAGACGAACTTGGGCTTGCACGTCTGCGAGAAATAATGCCGCCATTACAACTCCCCCTATTCCAAGAACCTTCGAGCGTCGCATGCCTCATGCTCCTTTCAAGTTCGCGCAAGCTTTACAATCCAAGCAACTGAAGGTATCATCGTTTCACCGGAGGAACTGTCAGACTTCGCTCTTAGCACAAAGAGCATGTACCAACCTGGCGGAGCGATGTCTTCATCGGCTGGTGCTGTTACGTCCCACGGATACGCGCCGTTGAGGGGGCCTGAAGTGAACGCGAGACCAACCGAGCGTTGATCCATATCCGTTGCATGAGTCGTCACGCCCAGACGAATCAGCCGAATATGCGCGATGGGTATATCCGTTTGGATGGAGAACTGAGAACCGTACAAAACATTATCAGGTGCTTTGATAATCGTCGGGCGGGTTCCCTCGAAGAGATAGCCAGGACTATATATTTCGATACTCCGGTCGTAGTTTGAAAGTGGCTCCGGATACGTCGTGCCGCTTACCCACACGCGAGCATTGAGCACTACGGAAGCTTTCGCCGGCGGACTGCAACGCACCTTGCAACACTTTTTCAGTGAGAACTAATTAACGCGCTTTGCGTCTCATAGTCAAAGCCTCTTTGAGGTCACCGGAGAAGAATGAGCTTCCTTGTGCCGGCATACTCTCCGGCCACGATCCTGTACACGTACACTCCACTGGAGAGCGCGCGGGCATCGAATACGACTTGCCCCTTCCCCGCACTCTGTACTTCATCCACAAGCGTTGCCACTTCCTCACCGAGCATCGAGTACACTTTCAGAGAAACGGGACCTGCAGCAGGTAGCTGATAGCTGATGACCGTTACGGGGTTGAACGGGTTGGGATAGTTCTGCGAGATAGTGAATTCATACGGCACGTCGGTGGTTGGGACACCGGTGGGGCCACCCCGGACAATGCGGAATGAATCCGGGTTGGCCGTGGTGTTCCATTCATCTCGTGTAATCACCGACCACCAATAGCTTTGTCCTGCCTGCAGACGGTTGAGGCCGCTGAACACACTCACGCTGTCGTTCGAGCGCCATGTGGTGTCGAGACCCGGCCCTCGCAGACGCACCTGGTAGTAGTGCGGGTCTTTGTTCAGGTCAGCTGACTTCGTCCAGCGGAATGTTGCGGACGAGCCATTCACCGTGTCACCGTTGGCCGGCTGCAGCAGAGTCACAGGGACGCGCGGG
>CAYHRX010000309.1:0-4758 GCA_964359075.1 uncultured Chitinophagales bacterium | reverse complement strand
GTTCGGCGAATACCGCGCCGGTGTTAAGCGACTGCGAAAGCACATCCTGCATAGTGACCTTACCGCGGCCTTTTTTATCAAAATTATTAATACGCGCGTCGTCAAATTCCCGAAATCCTTTATCATAATATGTCGTTGCCGGCGTAATGGCGCCCGCATCGATGGCGGAAGCAAGCGTGAGAGGTTTGATAACCGATCCCGGCTCAATACGCGGAAACTACTCGGGCACAGTCCCGCGGGATACACAGTGGGTGACGTTGAACCTTGATACCGCAATGGTGCGCCGCTGGCTTCAGCCCAGGACATTTTCCAACAACTACGGCATCATTCTCATCCCAACACAAAACACCAACGTGGTCCGGGGCTTCCACTCATTTGACTTCGAGGGAGACACACTGTACCCGAAACTGACGGTTGTCGCTCGCAACGTTGCCGGTACAGTCACAGACACCACGAGCTACCAAAGAGTCGGACAGGATACGTTCATCGGCAACATCGATCATCTCGCGACGGATCCTGAGCTCGTCTACGTCCAAGCAGGAGTTGCTTACCGTGGCCTGCTGAAGTTTAACCTCTCCTCAATTCCTCGCGGCGCAAACATCAACCAGGCAGAGTTGGCGCTCACGTACAGTCCCGCTGCGTCCCGACTGAACAGGTTCACGAGCGACAGTGCCATGGCAGCGCATTCATTGTATGATGTTGCCGACAGTGGGAAGTTCGAATTACAGGGAGCGCGAGGCAACGCGTATCTCACGACCTCGACGCGGTTCGTCTTCGATCTCCGACACCAGGCACAAAATTGGATTCGCAGTCAGAGTTCCAACCATGGGCTACTTCTGAGGACGACGAACAGAAGTGAGTTCAGCAGCTTCGACCTGTTCGCGTTCTACAACCAGACGGCACAGGACTCAACGAAGCGCCCGCAGCTCATCGTGAAGTACACCGTGGAATCGAATTAGGAGGAATGGTGAGAAAGGCTCTCTACATCGCAACAGCAATCCTGATCGCGACAACCGCAAGCGCAAGCACGGGTGGCTCATCGTACTCTCTGTATGGCATTGGCGACCTGCGGTACCTTCCAAACGCACGCAGCGCCGGCATGGGGTACACCGGACTCGGAATACCGAGTGCGAATTTCATCAACAGCATGCAGCCTGCCGCATGGTCACGCATCAACCGCGTGCGACTGGAGGCTGGACTTCTGTATGAAGGCTTCAAGTCAACCGACGGCAACCGGTCTCTCTACCTCGCCAACAGCGACTTCAGCGGAGCGCTCCTTGCCCTGCCAATTGCCACGGAAAGCGGTATTGTGGGGGTTGTTGGCTTCACGCCATATAGCAACGTGAACTACAACCTATTTGTGCAAGACAAGCGAGAAGGCATCGAGTATCAAGTGAACCACACAGGCACCGGCGGTGTGAGCCGTGGATTGGTTGGACTCTCATTCGCTCCGGCACAGGACCTCGCCTTCGGCGCTTCGTTCAACTACTTGTTCGGCTCTATCGACAACTCAAGGATCTTCAGTCCGCTCAACACCACATACTCCGGTGGCGTTACAACGGAAACGATGACGCTGTACGGCATCACGGTCAGCGTCGGTGGTCAGTTCAACGGTTTCGGCAGAATCTCCGAGTCACTCAGGCCTTTCTCTCTTGGCTTCGTTGTCACGACTCGGGGCAATCTCAAGACCACACGACAGACGCGGTACGAGTTCCTTTCCGAAACGGACACGCTCCCGGAAGTGAGGAACAGCCTGACGGTCCCCTTTGCCTACGGCGTTGGTCTCGCGTATCAGCCAAGCGAGCGCTACCTGCTGGCCGCCGACTACTATGCACAGCAGTGGGGCAACGCGGCAATCAATGGTGTGGACCCGGCAGAAATCCGCGACCACTACAGGATCGGGGTTGGTGGAGAGAGACTACCCGACCGTGACGCCACCGGATGGTTTGCGAGGCTGGTGTATCGTCTCGGCTTCTATTACAATTCGACGTACTACAAGATCAATAGCGAGCCGATCAATGAGTGGGGCATTACCGGCGGCGTAGCGATTCCGCTTCTTGGCGATGCGCGGCTCAATGCTTCGTTTGAATATGGCGGTCGAGGCACCACCAGCAGCGGTCTGGTGAAAGACAATATCTTCAGAGCAACATTCTCGGTAACGCTCAGCGAGCCGTGGTTCCAGCGATATGAGGAAGAGTAGAGATCGACCCACCCTTCCCCGCCGCTGAAGCGTCAGAGTTCTGTACCGTTTACAACACATTCAACTCCCATGGACCATCTCAGGCAATCCGACCCCGAAGTCTTTTCAGCAGTCAAGGATGAAATCAACCGTCAGAACACCAAGCTGGAGTTGATAGCCTCAGAGAACTTCGTAAGCCTCTCCGTGCTTGAAGCCGTCGGCACACCCTTGACGAACAAATACGCCGAAGGATATCCCGGCAAGCGCTACTACGGCGGATGTGAGTTCGTTGATGTTGCGGAAGACCTCGCACGAGACCGCGTGAAGAAACTCTTCGGTGCAGAGTACGCGAATGTGCAGCCACACTCCGGCTCACAGGCAAACATGGCGGTGTACTTCACACTTGTGAAGCCGGGCGACAAGCTGATGGGCATGAACCTCTCTCACGGGGGACATCTCACACACGGTTCGCCGGTGAACTTCTCAGGGCAGTTCTACAAATTCGTCGCGTACGGGGTCAATAAGGATACCGGCTACATCGATTACGACGAAGTCGAGGATTTGGCCACGCGAGAGAAGCCGAAGATGATCACCGTCGGGGCGAGCGCGTACTCACGCAACATCGACTACAAGATCTTCCGGCAGATTGCCGACAAGATTGGCGCGTTCCTTTTCGCTGATATTGCTCATCCCGCCGGACTCATTGCCAAGAAGCTGCTCAACGATCCTCTCCCCCACTGCCACGTCGTAACTTCGACAACGCACAAGACGCTGCGTGGCCCCCGGGGCGGATTGATTCTGATAGGAAAGGACTTTGATAACCCGTTCGGCCTCGTTGCGCCAAAGTCCGGACGAACGAAGAGGATGTCTGAGCTCATCGATTCGATGGTCATACCGGGCATCCAGGGCGGACCGCTCATGCACGTCATCGCGGGCAAGGCGGTGTCATTCAAGGAGGCGCTTGAGCCGTCGTTCGAAGCCTACGGCAAGCAGGTCATCAAGAATGCACAGACGCTTGCCAAGAAGCTCGTCTCGCTCGGCTACTACATCATCTCCGGCGGTACGGACAACCACCTGATGCTCGTTGACCTGCGCAGCAAGAATGTCACGGGCAAAGATGCCCAGGAAGCACTCGATGAAGCCGGCATCACTGTCAACAAAAACGCCGTCCCGTTCGACGACAAGAGTCCGCTCATCACCAGCGGCATCCGCATCGGGACGCCCGCACTAACGACACGTGGGATGAAAGAGCCAGAGATGGAGTACATCGGCGATCTCATTAACGAGGTGGTGACAAATATCGGGAAGAAAGACGTATACAAGTCCGTGGCGAAGAAGGTGGAGGAGTTATGTGGGAGATTTCCGTTGTACCCGGAACTAAGACACTAGAACTCTTCATGCACGCAAGGTTAGCGATGCGTAGCGTTCTCATACTCACAGTTGCAGTGAGCGTTGCATCCAACGCACAACACACTCCTCTGGACACCTCAGTTGACACTCGGAGCATCGCCATGGGCGAGTCGTTTGTCGCTACCCGCGGCACACTGTCAGGCGTCATCTACAACCCAGCGAATCTCGCTGCACTCAAAGGTGTTCATGTCGCGTATGCACAGCGCAAGGTGAACTGGTTTTCACCGCTTGACGATTTTAGATTCCACCAGATCACTGGAACCATGCGAGCCCCGTTTGCCGTCATCGGGGTCTCATACAACCGTTACCAGATGGGCGAATTCATCGTAACCGGCCCTTCAGGCCCAACACCAATCGCCAGGGCCAGACCATACGAGCACGTAATCGGTCTGACATTCGCGCGTAGCTTCGACTGTGGCATAGACGCCGGCATATCAGCAAAGATGTTTGACATCGTTGACCTGCCAACAGCAGTCACAACACCAATGTTCCTCGTTGACGCGGGTTTCACATACTCGTTTCTCGGATGCGATTCTGCTACCTCAACGACCGCCATTACATTTGGGCTTTCGATTCAGAATTTTGGGACGTATTTCAAGACGATGGGTGGACAGTTTAACATCGCCAGTCTAGATCGTCCGCCACGCTTTCTCAGGCTGGGGGTCTCCTTTTCGAACGAAGCGCCCGGCAACAGTCCGTTGGCATTGAAACCATTTGGTATTCTCTTCACTACAGAGGTTCGTTGGCTGATGAACGAACCCACTCTAGTTCCAAATCAAGTGACTGCCGCAGGATTTGGGCTCGAAGTGTCGGTGTTTGAGATCGTGTCGCTCAGGGGAGGCGGATACTTTCCACCAACAACAGACGTATATGGCAAGGTTGGGTCCTTTACAGCGCGTTTCGGCGGCGGCATCAACATTCCGTTACGCAAGATTGGAGTTGACACACCGCTGAGAGCATCCTTTGAATACGGAGTGATCCGGCTGAACGCAGACATCACTGGTCCAAGAGGATTTAACACTGGCATATCATCACTCAGTACGTTTGCATTTACTCTGAACTATCAGAACGATATCTTCTAGCACCAATCCACAGTGGCTGTCGAGGCACCAATAGAGAACGCGGAACCGGAATCCTCTGAAAAGGAAATGTCCTTCCTCGACCATCTC
>CAYHRX010000308.1:0-4758 GCA_964359075.1 uncultured Chitinophagales bacterium | reverse complement strand
GAGAAGCTGATTGAACGCCGCATAGAGAAATTCTCCCAAATGGGAGATTGGGCTGGCTAATTATGATCAAACACACCACACCGATACGCGTTCGCTACGCAGACACAGACCAGATGAAGTTCGTCTACTACGGCAAGTTCTTCGAATACTTTGAGCAGGGCCGGTCCGACCTCTTGCGTGCCATCGGCTTGCCGTATCCGGAGATTGAGGAGATGGGGTTGATTCTTCCTGTGATCGAAGCCCATGCAACGTACAAGCAGTCGGCAAAGTATGATGATCTCATCAATATTGTGACCTACCTGCGTGAAGTGCCTGTTGCGCGGGTCCGGTTGGACTATGAAGTCATTCGGGACAACAACCTTCTCGCCGATGGCTACACGATTCATAGTTTTGTCAATGCCGAGACGAGGAGACCTACGCGCGCTCCGGCTCAGTTCCTTGAAGCAATCCAGAATGCGATGAACAAGTAAAAGCGAGGCAACCATGCTGAAGAAAGAATTGTTGGAGATTCTTTGCTGCCCCAAGTGTAAAGGGGATCTCGACTACAAGCCGGACGAGAACACGCTCACGTGCAAAAAGTGCGGCAAGGTGTACCAGGTGAAGAACGACATCCCCATCATGCTGGTTGATGATGATAAGTGAGATTGTCAACGACAGCAGGATCAGCCGCATTGTTGAACTGGCTCTGCTCGAGGACGTTGGGATGGGGGACGTAACGAGTGATGCGACGATCCCCGATGGACAACGGTGCTCGGCGGAGTTCGTTTGCAAGGCGAATGGTATCGTTGCCGGCCTGGAAGTTGCAAGGTTGGTTTTTCAGTTCTGCGATAGTGAGATTGGCTTCGAGCCTCTTGTTGTTGACGGGTCGTCCGTCTCGGAAGGGACGGTGCTTGCACGCGTGGAAGGATCGAGCAGGAGCACCTTGCGCGGTGAACGGACGGCGTTGAATTTCCTTCAGCGAATGAGCGGCATCGCAACACTCACGCGGAAGTATGTCGAGGCCATCATTGGTACTCCTGCTCGTATCACCGATACTCGCAAGACTGTTCCGGGACTGCGGGTGCTGGACAAGTGGGCGGTACGGTTGGGGGGTGGCGTGAACCATCGCTTCGGTCTGGATGACATGGTCCTCATCAAAGATAACCACGTTGTTGCCGCAGGCGGAATCCGGAATGCCATCGAGAGCTGTGTTGCTCATCTCCGCCGTGAGGGCCTCGACCTGAGCATCGAAGTGGAGACGAAGAACCTCAACGAGGTTCACGAAGCGCTGCAGTGTGAAGGAGTCCGACGCATCATGCTGGACAATTTCCCGACGAACGAGATGCGCGAAGCCGTTGCCTTGATTGCACATCGTGTTGAAGTTGAAGCATCGGGAGGCATCACGCTGGACAATGTGCGGGAGGTTGCGGAGACCGGCGTTGATTTCATTTCGATTGGCGCGCTGACCCATTCCGTGAAAGCGCTCGACATCTCTCTTGAAATAGTCCATACAATCAGCTAATCCTTTCGGCGGCCAGCACACGTACATGTTCGACAAGATCAAGCGGCTGGGCACTGATACAGCAATCTATGGTGTCAGCACAATTGTCGGCCGCTTCCTCACCTTCATTCTGACCCCAATCTATGCTAATGTCCTTCCTTCGTCAGATGTCGGAGTCATAGCGACTGCGTATTCCTACATTGCGTTCCTGAACGTCCTCTTCGGCTACGGGATGGAGAGTGCGTTCATGAAGTACAAGTCAACTCTTGAAGTCGGTTCCGAGAAGCAGAACTTCACCGTTCCTTTCCTCTCTCTCACAATAAGTTCGCTCGTCTTTGCGGCAGTCATGATCTGGCAGGGCAGCGGTCTCGCCCGACTTGCTGGCGACCCAGCAACATACTCATCACTTGTTCCCTACATTGCCCTTATTGTCTGTCTCGATACGATTGCCATCGTGCCGTTTGCCTCGCTGCGTCTTGCGAGGAAGGCCAGGCTCTTTGCATCCATCAAGCTGGCGAGCATTGTTGTCAATGTTGCCTGCAACCTCGTCTTTCTGATACAGTATCACACGGGCATCGAGGGGATATTCTACAGCAATATCATATCGGCAGCAGTTGCGCTTCTCCTGCTGCTGCCGACGATTGTCTCGCACTTCACGCTGCAGTGGAGTGGGTTATTGTATCGGGCACTGCTTCGATTCGGGCTGCCGTACGTTCCGGCCGGCATTGCAACGATGATGATACAGGTGATTGACCGACCCATCCTGCTCGCCCTCACGGACAAATCCACTGTCGGCATCTATCAAGCGAACTACCGGCTCGGCATCTTCATGATGCTCGTGGTCTCGATGTACGACTTCGCCTGGAGGCCATTCTTCCTTACGCATGCAAAAGACCCGGAGGCAAAACAGCTCTTTGCACGCGTGCTCACGTACTTTGTCCTGCTCATGACTGGAGTATTCCTGGTGCTGAGTTTCTTCCTTGAGGATGTCGTGAAGCTTCCGATCTTCTGGGGGCATTCGATCCTTCCTTCTGAATACTGGCATGGACTGGCCATTGTTCCGGTTGTGTTGCTTGGATACCTGTTCCTCGGAATCTCCAACAACCTCGTTGCAGGTATCTACATCGAGAAGAAGACGCAGCATCTTCCGGCGAACACATTCATCGGAGCCTTCATTAACGTCGCGGCAAACTTCCTCCTCATCCCGATCATGGGGATCATGGGAGCCGCTCTCGCGACGCTAATCAGCTATGCCGCGATGGCGGTGGCGCTGTACTTCGTCGTTCAACAGTTCTATCCAGTCAAGTATGAGTTCGGTCGAATCGGAAAGATTGCAGTAGCAGGCTTCGCTGTGTTTCTGTTGTACTACTTTGTGCAACTTGAGTCGCTTGAGGTCTTGTGGAAGGTGTCGTTGCTTGTGCTCTTCGTGGCACTCATGTATGCAATGAAGTTCTTTGACCAGTCCGAGCTTAAGGCGATTGCTCGGGCATTTAGAAGAGAGCCTTCCGGGGACCTGCAGGCAGTGAATACCACTAATGGATTTTCAGAGCCTAAATGAGTATTTTGATGAGGAAGAAGACCAACGAGGAGAGCGAGTGAGTAATCGTTTTGACATATCAAAGCCGATGCAGGTAGGCGGACAGGCGGTGCTGGAAGGCGTGATGATGCGTGCGCCGGGCATGGTGGCAACTGCTGTACGCCGCGCCAACGGAGAGATCGTCGTGAAGAAAGAGCGGCACCTCTCGCTGGGCGAGAAGTACCCGTTGTTCAAGATGCCTATCATGCGGGGCGCCGTGGGTTTGATCGAGATGATGGTGATCGGGATGCGCACGCTAAATTTCTCTGCCGAAATTGCCATGAATGAACAAGTGTCCGGCAACGGTGTCAACGGAACCACAGCTAAATCTCCAAAGGAAAACGTTAAGCTCGGCCTCACGGTGGCATTCTCCCTCGTTGTGGGTGTGGCGATCTTCTTCGTGACGCCCCTTCTCGTTACCACGTTCTTCTTCGACGTCTCTCAGGAAGCGTTCTCGTTTAACCTCATCGCAGGCTTCGTCCGCATTTCACTGCTTCTTGTTTATCTCGTCGCCATCTCAATGATGAAGGATATCAAGAGGCTGTTTGAGTACCACGGCGCTGAGCATAAGGCCGTGTTCGCGTTCGAGCGGGGCCAGGGACTGACCGTCGAAGCCGCGGCTCAACAGACGCGCTTCCATCCCCGGTGTGGAACGAGCTTCCTGCTGATCGTCATGATCACCTCAATTCTTCTTTTCAGCGTGCTGGATACGTTGCTCATCAATTGGCTGGGGCAGCTTACTATTCTCACGAGGATGTTGACTCACCTCCCCCTGATCCCTCTTGTTGGTGGGGTATCATACGAGTTCATCAAGGCGTCGGCAAAGCGGAGTGAGACATTGATCGGGCGAATCGTTGTCGCACCAGGCCTCTGGCTTCAGAAGATCACGACGAAAGAGCCCGACGAAACCCAGCTCGAAGTTGCACTGGTTGCATTGCGCTGCGCTCTGGGCGAGGAGTTTGCAATGAGCTCGCCAGTGAACGTGCTTGCACTGGAAGAGATGTCGCGGAACTAAGCCATGCTGGACAGGTTAGAAAAAGTCAAAGAGCGGTACGAAGAGGTCACACGACTTCTCGGTGATCCAACCGTCCTGGCAAACCAGGATCGCTTCCGTGAGTTGAGCAAAGAGCACAGCGACCTCACGCCGTTGATCAAGGCATACGACCAGTACGCGAAGACGAAGCGTGATCTAGCCGGGCTGAAGGAGATCACCGAAACTTCTTCCGACTCTGAGATGAAGGGGCTGGCGTACGCGGAGTTGGATGAGACGCGGCAGAAGCTCCAAAGGCTCGAGGAAGAGTTGAAGGTTCTGCTCATCCCGAGAGACCCCAACGACAGCAAGAACGTCATCGTCGAGATTCGTGCGGGTACCGGTGGGGATGAGGCGGCGTTATTTGCGTCGGACCTGTTCCGCATGTACTCTCGCTATGCTGAGAAGCAGGGATGGAAGGTGGAGGTGCTGGACTTCAACGATACGGGTATGGGCGGGATGAAGGAAGTTTCTTTTGGACTAAGTGGTGAGGATGTGTACGGCGCGATGAAATATGAGAGCGGCGTGCATCGAGTGCAGCGTGTGCCCGAGACCGAGACGAAGGGGCGCGTGCACACCTCGGCGGCGACCGTCGCGGTGCTGCCCGAGGTCGAGGACGTCGAGATCCGCATCGACGAGAAGGACCTCAAGACCGACACGTTCCGGGCGTCG
>CAYHRX010000307.1:0-4764 GCA_964359075.1 uncultured Chitinophagales bacterium | reverse complement strand
CAAGCTCGCAGCCAGATCTATCATCAACTGTCGCAGAACCGCGACCTCAATTTCTCCCTTGCAGAGGAGGCCGTGGAGGTAGGTGAAGTTGTGGTGCTCGGCGAGCGGACGTCTGTGTTCAACGCGTCGCGGACCGGCGCTGCGACAAATGTGGTGCGCGAACAAATCGACCGCCTTCCGACTCTGACTCGTAACTTCCAGGACTATTACAAGATATCCCCGTATCTTTCCGGAAGCGGTAATGCCGCTGGTCGCAACTCGAAGTACAACAATATTCAAGTGGACGGGGCAAACTTCAATGACCTCTTCGGCCTTGGCTCATCCGGTGCCCCAGCCGGACAATCAAGCGTGACTCCCATCAGCCTCGATGCCATCGAGGAATTTCAGATTGTCGTGTCTCCATACGACGTGCGGCAGGCTGGTTTCACGGGTGCAGGGATCAACGCGATTACCCGGAGCGGAACCAACACGCCCAAGGGATCACTCTTCTACTACGGACGCAATGAGGAGTTCGTCGGCAAGACCCCCACCGCTGTCGACTCACTGAGAAAGAAGCTGGACGGCTTCACGGATTGGTCAATGGGCATACGAGTTGGCGGATCGATCGTCGAGAGCAAGTTGTTCTACTTTGTGAACGGCGAGTTTACACGATACTTGCAACCTCTGACGCGAACATTTGGGAGCCCGGACATCAGAACAAACACCTTTACAGTGCGACAGGATTCTCTTGACATGCTTTCAAACTTCCTGAAAACCAAGTACGGGTATGATCCAGGTCCATGGTCGGGCATCGATTTCATCCGCGAAAGCGACAAGCTCTTTACTCGCCTGGACTTCAACGTTGGCGACAACCATAAGCTTACGGCACGCTGGAGCTATCTCCACTCTGTCGAAGACAACACCCCTTCCCGGGGGCGCAGTGCAACAGATATCTACGCGGACTACGGACGGTACAAGCTTGAAAACAAAACTCACTCCGTCGGTCTTCAATTAACGAGTGTGTTCGGCAATGCTGCCTCAAACGAACTGATCCTTGGATACGTCAACCAGTTCGACAACCCGGTCCACTACGGTGCACCGTTCCCGACGTTGTACATCCGCACAAGCAATCCGGCTGCAACGGACAGGCGAACTCAAACGCTTGTCCTTGGAGCCGAACAGTTCCGGCATCGCAATGAGCTTGGACAAAGGAACTTTGAGATCACTGACAACTTCACCTGGTACTTGCCTGGTCACACCGTCACGACAGGAGCCAGGGTTGATATATTCAAGTTCCGGAACCTCTTTATTCCGGACAACTTCGGCGTATACACGTATAACTCCATCGCTGAATTTCTGAACAACACCACCCGACGGGCGGCCTCGTACTCATTTCGGTACTCTGCAACAGCAGACCCTCTTCAAGAAGCAAACTGGGGGGCCCGTCAGTACGGCTTCTATCTGCAGGATGAATGGACCGTAAGTTCCGCATTGAAAGTCACGGCCGGCGTCCGGTTTGATATTCCCACCTACCCGGACAAGCCAGCGTACAACAAGGCTGTTGACTCAACGTTCGGCTTGCGAACAGACCAACTCCCGAAAACCTCGGTGGCCATTTCGCCACGACTTGGTTTCAACCTGGCACTGGATGAGGAGCGCACAATGCAAGTGCGAGGTGGGGCGGGAATTTTCTATGGCCGATTCCCCTACGTCTGGGTTTCGAACCAGTACAGCAACACCGGCGTGGATTTCGTGACTGTCACCGCCGTACCTGCTTTGCCTAACGGGTTCAACCCTGATCCGTTTGGCCAGACCAAAGTACCGGCTGCTGCCACTGCAACTGCGGAAATCAATCTGACTGATCGAAAATTCAAGGCTCCATCAGTAATCCGCGGGAGCCTCGCATTCGACTACAAGCTGCCTTTCGACCTTGTTGCGACGGTTGAGGGAATATACTCTGTCAATCAGAACGACATCTATTACCAGAACATCAACCTCAAGGGGGTACAGGACAATGGTGGACTCACTCCAGGCGGAAAGCTCGCCGGTGAGAATCGAGATGTTTGGGGTGTATGGAATGCCACCGCACGTCGCTATGAATTCCGAACCACCACCGGATCGTTTAGCGCCGGATACATCCCAGTGAACAATCGATTCGCCCCCGGCGTCTTTCTCATCAGGAATACGAACAAGGGGAGCAATGCTAACATCGTTGTTCAGGTTCAGAGGACTGTTGCCGAAGGCGTGAACGGCGGTGTCGGGTACACCTGGGGTCGAGCCAGGGATATCAATAGTGGTAACTCCGCCACCGCAAGCTCCGGCTGGCGCTTCAACCCTACACCCGGAGACCCGAACACGCCCCAGTTGACATACTCGCAGTGGGACCGTCGCCACCGTATCTCGGCCAACGTTTCATACCGGCATGAGTGGGGCATGAGTGGTCTTGCAACAACCATTGGCGTCTTCTATTCCGGCCAATCGGGTCGGCCCTTCTCGTATATGGTTGATGGCGATGTCAATGGCGACGGAAGAAGCGATAACGACCTCGTGTATATACCAAGAGACGCGAGCGACATCCTTCTCGACTCTGCAACCACCGCGCTACCCACAACACATGCTGCCTACGCACAACTTCTGGCGTTCATCGAAGGTGATGACTACTTGAAAGCAAACAAAGGCAAGATGTCCGAACGGTCAGGCCCCCGTGAGCCATGGTCTCACATAGTCGACTTACATTTCGGCCAGGAGATTCCCACGTTCTCCGGCCAGAGAATTGAACTGACATTCGACATCCTCAATGTCATGAATTGGCTGAACCGGGAGTGGGGTTGGGTGAAGACGACAGGTGTGAACCAGACGGTCAACTTGGTTCAGTTCAGCAGGATTGAAACAGCGGCAGGGCCCAACCGTGGCAAGCCACGCTATCGATGGCTGGGAGTCAGCGATCCGTACCAGCCAGACGACATCAATAACGTTTCACGCTGGCGGGCGCAATTCGGCATCCGGTATACGTTCTAGTCGTCCCTCACCGAACTGCTGCCCCGTTGCTCCGACGAGCGGCGGGGCAGTTGTGTGTTTGGAGTATAAATCAGGTTGTAGTTTAGCTGCAAAGAATGCAAACGCTCTGCTCTCCTTTGTTTTACTCGCCTCGCATGTTCGTTTTGTTCTTTGTGCACTTTCCGGTTATATTAGCTGAAGGGATTCCAATTCTTCAGGACTCACGTTGGCAATTCTACGACCATTCAAGGGCTATCGCCCTCTTCCTCAATACGCGGCACGCGTCGCATCTCGACCGTACGATGTCCTGAGCTCAGATGAAGCGCGAAAGGAAGCTGCAGGCAATCCTCTCTCGTTCCTTCACATCGGCAAACCGGAGATAGATTTGCCGCAGGAGGTCAACCCCTACGATGAGCGAGTGTATGTGAAAGGGAAAGAGAATCTCATGAGACTGATCGCCGACGGCGTTCTCTCTCAGGATGAGTACCCGTGCCTCTATCTCTACGCTCAAACCATGGGAACCCACACACAAAGCGGAATTGTCGGATGCGTTTCCGTGCTGGAGTATCTGGATGGTACAATCAAGAAGCACGAGCTGACGCGTCCGGACAAGGAAGATGACCGGACAAAACACGTTAAGGTGACGAACGCCCACACCGGCCCGATCTTCCTGGCCTACCACGCACGACCAGAGATTGACGCTCTCGTCGACCAGATCAGGTCAAGCAAACCTGAGTACGATTTCGTTGCAGAAGATGGAGTGGGACACCGCCTGTGGGTGATCGATGACGAACACACCACCGATACCATCATCCGGCAGTTTGCGTCTGTGAAGAACCTGTACATCGCAGATGGACATCATCGAGCCGCAGCAGCAGCGCGGGTGGCGAAAGAACTTGCCGTCGCAAATCCGAACCATACAGGCGGTGAGGAATACAACTACTTCCTTGCCGTACTCTTCCCCCATAACCACCTGAAGATCATGGACTACAACCGCGTGGTGAAGGACTTGAACGGAAGAAGTGTCGAATCGTTCCTGCGGAGTGTTCAGGAGAAGTTCCAGGTGGAGAGTTCGGCCATGCGAGTGAAGCCATCTCGCAAGGGAGAGTTCGGGGTTTACATTGGCAAACAGTGGTGCAGGCTTACGGCCCCTGCATCACTCATTGACCACTCCGATCCGGTCGAGCGCCTGGATGTCTCCATACTGCAGAACCACCTGCTCGGCCCGATCCTCGGTATCAATGACCCGCGCACAGACAAGAGGATTGATTTTGTGGGAGGGATTAGAGGACTGGACGAACTGGAGCGGCGGGTGAATTCTGGAGAGATGGCAATCGCGTTTTCGGTCTACCCGACATCAATCGAAGAGCTGTTCGCCATTGCCGATGCAGGCAAGACTACGCCGCCCAAGTCGACGTGGTTTGAGCCGAAGCTGAGAGATGGCATCGTACTACATATATTGAGCTAGGCTCAGGCTGCGTTGTGAATAATAATCGGTTGGCGAGTTTGACCAGCCGCAATTGACTGAATGAATGATGTGGCGTACACCCGATTCTTTGGGACTGGCATTTCATCCCAGGTCCGTCCGTCAAGCACCCGTCCTGTAAGTTTCTTTCGTGTCCCACCCCACTGTTTGAAGAAGAATGGAACTCTGTGTGCTTTGCATTCACGGCGTATGCGCCTGACCCAATCGGCCTTCATCGGTCGGCATTTCGGTCCTGATTCCCCTCCGACGATTACGCAATCGATATCCTGCAGATCAAGACTTGGAATTTCCGCGAGCAATTG
>CAYHRX010000306.1:256-4770 GCA_964359075.1 uncultured Chitinophagales bacterium | reverse complement strand
CGACCTCCACGGTATCGCCGTGAAGTGCGGTTTTCATCGACTTGGGCGCGATGAAGATATCCTCATCGGATCCCTCAACGCTGACAAACCCGAAGCCGCGCTTGTTCACGCTCAGCTTCCCAATAATCCGGTTCGATTTCTTTTGTTCGCTCTTCTGGCACCCCGGGGTGTACGAGATTCTTCCCTTCTCGTCCACGCGGACGTGGCTCCGCTTCTCCAGCTCATCGATGAGCACACGGATCTCGTGGTACTCTTCTGCGCTCTTCACTTTCAGGTGTTTGGCGAGTTGCTTGAGCGTGAAATGCGCCTGAGATTTCTGCGAGAGGAAGGTGAGGACTTTCTTCTTGAGGTTGGTGATAATGACTCCAGATGGATGAGTGAGAGTTGAGAGAATCAGAATGAGAAACGGTAGAACACACGGGCGGAGTTGGTCAGTTTCCTGTCGCTTGCCTCGCCGATGGTGTTGGTTTCCACTCTTCGTTCAAGTTCAAACATGAAATTCCGCAACGACGGTCGCTCAAAGATCTCACCGAGAGAGTAGAGCAGGCTGATGTTGGCATTACTGAACGGGCCGTTGAGAATCTTCCCCCCATATCTCCAGATTCCGCCTGCCGCCACACCGCTCAGCCGGATATCTGCGGCCTCACCGAAGTTCATCTGGGTCCCATAGCTCAGCTCAATGGAATAGATAAACCCGGTCTCACGGCGAAGGAAATCAGAAAACGCGTTCGTGAACAACGAGCCAGCACCGGTAATGAGGGAGGAGCGTGCCGTTGGACCAAGATCGGCGGCAAGATCGTTCGCCTGTGACCTGCTGAGCGGGAATGTGCCGGCAAGGATGAATGCCAGCGCATCGGTCTGCACGTCGGATGATGTTGCCCCCTTGTAGGAGTAGTAGTCGACCTCATCGATAGTCATCGACCAATCGAGCTTGGGTGCGAATCGTGTGCCCGTGATCTTCATCGACACAACAATCTTTTCTGGCCGGTTGCCTGACGCCGAATCGACAGATGCGCGGACACCCTCGTACTTGGCCGTAATGTCCAGCTCGGGGTTCAAAAAGTCACCGGAGTATTTGATGGTTCCATCCGCGTTAAACTGCTTGATGAAGCGATAGTAGGCGCGGTCGATGGTCATTGTACCCACCCATCGTCTTCCGTCCTCAGCCATGGAAAACTTCCCGTTGATGTTTGCCACGAGCTCTTCACTTGTAGCGCTGTTGAAGACCATCTTGATCTGCGCATTCCCTCCGGCGCATTCGATGTCGAGGTCATAGCGGATGCCGTCCACGAAGGACTTTGCCGGCTGCTCTTCTTTGTTTGCCTGAGCATTCAACTGGCCCATCTCGCTATCAACGCCGAAGTACCGCTCCGCGAGCGGGCGGGCCTGCTGCACTGTCACTTTTGTTGTGTCGTCAACATCGCGGACGGGAACGGTGTTCGATAACTCCTCGTTCACGACCTGTTGTGTTGGGGGAAAGATCAGGCTTGAGTTCTGCACAAGCACATAACCTTTGAGGAGCGACTGCTCGACCTCTCCGGTATAGTGCAGGCCGTTCGATCCTGTTTCCACAAACAAATTGCCGAACACGGAGAGGCTGGACTTGCGAGTTGTTTCCCTGACGACAAGCAGGCCGCCTTTCGCAGTGAGGTTGAAATCGCCGGGTTTGAAATCGCGCAGAGCAAAGTCGCCGGTGAAGCGAATAAGTCCCTGTCTTCTGAACTGGTCATCGAGCGGCCTGCTCTGCACCACGGCGTCCTTCACTTTGATGCGGTCACCCTGGAATTGGAACTGGCCGGCAAACGTGTAGGAGATGTAGTTCGGCACGAAGAGGAATGCGCTGCTGTCGATGGTGAGCGTACCGCTGTAGTCGGGGTCGCTCGGCAAGCCCGCGACTTTCACGTTGCACTTCATGATGCCGCTGAGCTGGTTGAACGTCGGCAATATGGGATCGAGGATGCCGATCTGGATTCCCTCGGATCTGATGGTCAAATTCATCGGACGCTCGCGGTGTGTCTCTTCTTTTGCCGAGCTGAGGTCGAGGTTGATCGGCAGCGTGCCCGTTACCAGAAGGTCTGGTCGGTCGCCTCGCTTTGAGGCACGGCTGGTGACCTCAACGTTGGTCGAGAGGGTCTGGTTGCTGTAGCTCAGGCGTCCGTCCAGGTTTCCAAGCGGCACTCCCCGGAACGTCACCCGGTTTGCGGTGAGGGATGCAGCATAGGTCGCGTCCTCCAGTGTGCCGGATGCGTTCACACTCAGGCTTGCCGTGCCTGTGAAAGCCTCACGTCGTGCATCGAGTTCTTCCTTGCCCAACAGGTACTTCAGGTCTTCGAGGTTGATGTTGTTGGCAGCGATCGCACCGGTGATTGCTTTCCCTCTGGCGATCGACCCTGAGACGCTGACAACCTGCGAGTCTCTTCGCATCGTAAGGTTGGTGATGCGGATGCCGCGAGAGCCGAAGCCCACCGACGCACCACCGTCAGCTTGCCACATGAAATCCCTGAAGCCCACCTGGAAGTCGTTCAAAGTGAAGACAAGGTAGTCCTCTGCAATGTTCGAGAACCCTTTGATGATGACGCGTGTGTCGCGGTTATACTGCCCGCTGGCGGTGTAGCTGGAGTATTCCTGCTCATACTTGAACGTCACCCGGAGGCTGTCGAACTCGCTGCGGTTGATGTGCATGTTCCCGGCGTCCGCAAGAAGGCGGAATCCGATCTCTTTGAGTGGTGCGTGCGGCTTCAGGTTGTTCACGTCAAGCGTTGCAGTTCCATCATGGATCAGGATGCCGGAGTCGGCGCTGCCATAGAAGAAATCGTCCACGTTCAGCTTTGCAGTAATAGAGAGGTTGTGGAAGTTGCCGCGCACCGTTCCGGTCAGCACGCCGATACCGTTGAATGTCCGGTCGCTTGTTGCCACCGAGACGGGTTCGAGATCCTTGACGTGAAGGGAAAAGTCGGTGTTCAAGTGCTCGCGTGGAGCAGCGAGCTTCTTTTCAAGAGCGGCCAGCTCCGTTGGATCCACGTTGGTACCGAAGGTAGAGTCAAGGGAGACGAATTTCTCACTCACGGCCTTGCGGAGATTCAGCAACTCATATGCGATGAGGTCTTTCATGTATTCGGTGTCGAACGCTCCGATAAGAGAAAAGTCGGCGATGTTGGAGCTCAGGCGCAGCTGCTTCCGCTGGGGATTGCGCTGGTCGAACGCGAGAAGTACTGTGCTGGAGTCAATCCGGTACTCGCGGTAGCGGGAGGGCGAGAAATTGAGAAGGAACTCTCCGTTGAGTGTTCCCCATGTTAGTCCCGTGCCGTGAGCATCGATGGCGAAACTGAGATCGGAGTTGGAGGATGATTCTTGCAGAATTTCCTCAAGGTTGAGCGATGAGACGGTGCCCACGACCGAGAACAGCGGACTGTCCTTCTGCCGCCGATCAAGTGTAGCGCTGAGTTGCGCCCCCATCGTGCCGACGTTTATCTGCCCGTTGGCGGTAAGGCTGCGCTCTTCCGCGTTGACCCGCAGTTGAGTCCTGTTCACCGGGCGTCCCGCGAACAGCGAGGAGTCGAGTCGCACATCCAGCGTCGTGTTGAGATCGTTGAGCGACACGCCTCTTCCGTCGATTTGCAGTGAACCATTGAGCCTTGTGTCGAGGTCGTCGTTGTTTGTCAGGGTTGCGAGGTTGATCCCCGTGAACTGAGTTTCTCCTTTGTATTGGAGACCGTTCACTCCTCCAATCTTCAGCGTTCCGTTTGTCTGTACATTTCCGGCTTCTGTTTCCAGGGAGAGTTGCGTCTGGAAGTCCAGCGGCTTGCCAACGAACGTCAGCACCAGCTTGGCTCGTCCAAGTTGCTGCAGGTCCGGCAGGCTGATCCCTGCCAGCAGTGCCTGTGCGTCGGGGGAATAGATGACACTCCGGTCGAACTTTGTATTGAGGTAGAGCTCCGACGGCATGTGCAGGTTGTAGAGTGTTCCGGTGATGTGAAATTCCAACTCACCGCTCTTCAGATCGAGCGTTTTGATATCGAGTTCCCCAAACTCGCCCTGTGTTTCAAGGTCGAGTGCGAGACGGTTACCCATGAATTCAAGCTGTGGGAGGAATCGTTTGAGCTCGTTGAAATCAATTTCATGCGCGTGGAGCGAAAGTCGGACTTGTTTCTTCTGAAGCTGCTCCAGCTCGATTCCTCCGAAGAGGTCGAAGTCCTTCATCATTGCGTCAAGTCTAAGGCTTGACAGGCCGGTGGTCAGCACCATACCTTTCACTCGTGCCTCATTTTCTGTCACGGTGAAATCTCCGGTGAGTTGCCTGAGGAAAAAGTCCGGCTGATCTGACTCGAAGCTAAATGCAGAGATTGCGGCGTGCTTCTCCTTTGGACTGATGAGGAGTGAGGTTTCGAGTGTGAAGTGCTTCAAGGCAAGGTTGTGGTACTCAACATAGTACGGTTCATCGGTGGCGTGATCCGCGCTTGCCAGTGATGCGGACCGGAATGGTGCACGTAGAGGATGGCGCCGAGCCGTCCGTG
>CAYHRX010000306.1:0-246 GCA_964359075.1 uncultured Chitinophagales bacterium | reverse complement strand
GCATGATCGTCCCATCCTCATTCTTCAGGCGCTTCAGTTTGATCGTCGAGTCTAATGTGGATGCCGAGGTATCTTCAGGTGTGGGCCTGACCATTCGCTCAAAGTTCCACAAGGTGTCACGTCCACGCAAGAGAGCGATTTGCGGCCTTAGCAGTGTGAGGTTGTCCACGGAAATGGTCTTGCCGGGAATCTTGAACAGGTCGTACCGCAAGTCCAACTGCTCGGCGACGACGTGGTAGTTGTGCT
>CAYHRX010000305.1:0-4770 GCA_964359075.1 uncultured Chitinophagales bacterium | reverse complement strand
AAGCGGCAATACCCGGCGCAGCAGTGAAGAAGGGCGATGGCGCAAGGGCCGTCATCGTCCGGACGACGAAGGAGACGCGGCGCAAGGATGGCTCGTTCATCCGGTTCGATGAGAACGCGGCAGTGCTGATCAACGACCAGGGCGAGCCAAGAGGGACGCGCATTTTCGGCCCGGTTGCCCGCGAGCTCCGTGAGCGACAGTACATGAAGATCGTCTCTCTTGCACCCGAAGTGTTATAACAAAGGCATTGACATGAGAATCCGTAAGAACGACATGGTGAAGGTGATTGCCGGGAATGCCCGTGGCAAGTCGGGCAAAGTCCTCAAGGTGTTTCCCGACAAGGATCGCATCATTGTTGAGGGCGTCAACATCATCAAGCGGCACGCACGTCCGAGCCAGAAGAATCCGCAGGGCGGTATCGTGCAGCGCGAGGCAACCATCCATGTGTCCAACGTGATGTTGCTGGACCCGAAGACGAAGGAGATAACGCGAGTGGGTTCAAAGGTGGTGAGGGATGAAACCACCGGCAAGAAGAGTCGGGTGCGGGTTGCGCGGGTAACCGGCGAAACATTCTAGGTTCAAACAAACTCCGAGCTGTTATGAGCGACGAAAAAGAAAAGAAGCCCAAGAAGGGCGAAGGCGAAAAGGGCGGAAAACCTAAGGCCGCGCAGGCTCCGGACAAGCCGGCCAAGGCAAGGGGTCCGCGGGAGAAGGTACCGGCACGGTTGGCGGAGGTATACAAGAAAGACGTTGTGCCGACGTTGATGAAACGGTTCAGCTACAGGAACCCCATGCAGGTGCCGAGGTTGGAGAAAGTCTCCATCAACATTGGTGTGGGACAGGCAACACAGGACGCAAAACTGGTGGAGGCCGCCCAGCGCGACCTGGAGGCAATCGTCGGTCAGAGGGTCGTCATCACCCGTGCGAAGAAGTCGATCTCGAACTTCAAGCTGCGCGAGAAGATGCCGATCGGCTGCCGCGTAACGCTGCGCCGGGGGATGATGTACGAGTTCCTGGATCGCTTCATCAGCGTTGCGATCCCGCGCATCCGTGACTTCCGCGGCCTCTCCGACAAGTCCTTCGATGGACGCGGCAACTACACCATTGGCATCAAGGAGCACACGGTGTTTCTTGAGATCGACGTCGATAAGATCACGAAGATCTTCGGTATGGACATCACGTTCGTCACGACGGCGAAGACGGACCAGGAGGCATACGAGCTGTTGAAGGCATTCGGCATGCCGTTCGTGAAGCGCGAAGAAGTTCTTGAACCTGCGAAAGCATAACAAAAGGAGACCTCGAGAAAATGGCAAAGAGATGTTCCATAGCACGAGAAGCAAAACGCCAGCGTATGGTGGCAAAATACGCCGCACTCCGGAAAGAGCTGAAGGAGAAAGGCGACTTCGCAGCCTTGCAGTTGCTGCCGCGCAATGCCAACCCGACGCGTCTCCATAACCGCTGCAGTATCACCGGGCGGCCGCGGTCGTTCATCCGGAAGTTCGGCCTCTCGCGCATCGCGTTCCGTGAGATGGCGCTCGAGGGGAAAATCCCCGGTGTCGTCAAGGCAAGCTGGTAGGACAGGCACGATAGAAGTAGGAGAACTCAATCCATGACAATGACAGATCCGGTAGCCGATTATCTCACACGTCTCAGGAACGCTGTTCAGGCACGACACAAGCGTGTTGACGTTCCCGCCTCGAACCTGAAGCGTGAGATGACCAAGCTGCTGTATGAGAACAAGTTCATCGGCAAGTACACCGAGACCAAGGAGCGCGCGCAGGGCGTCATCCGCATCCATCTGAAATACAACGATGGCAAGCCGGTGATCGAGGGCCTCAGGAGAGTCAGCACGCCGGGACTGCGCAAGTACGTCGATGCAAACTCGATGCCGCGTGTGCTGGGTGGCCTGGGCATTGCGATCATCTCCACGTCCCGTGGACTTATGACCGACAAGCAGGCGCGCACGGCGAAGGTTGGCGGCGAGGTTTTGTGTGAAATCTGGTAGCAGCGCTGTGAACTAAGGAGAACAAACGTGTCACGAGTTGGAAGAAAACCTATCCCGATCATCACTGGTGTGAAGGTCCAAAAGACCGACCACTCGGTCAAAGTCTCCGGCCCCAAGGGCGAGCTTTCGGCGACCGTACATCCTGACATCGGGTTCGAGATCAAGGACAATCAGATTTTTATCACTCGCTCATCAGACTTGAAGGAGCAACGGTCGCTCCACGGGTTGTGGCGGGCGCTGATGGCGAACATGATCAAGGGTGTGAGCGAAGGCTACAGCAGGAAACTCGAGTTGGTCGGGGTCGGGTATCGCGCAGAGATGAAAGGGAAGCGGCTCCAGCTCCTGTTGGGTTTCTCCCATCCCATTCTTTTCGTTCCGCCGGATGGGATCAAGATTGAGACGCCGACGCAGACGAACATTACGATCAGTGGCATCGACAAACAATTGGTCGGTCAGGTGACTGCCAGGATCCGCTCGTTCCGACCGCCGGAGCCGTACAAGGGCAAGGGCGTGAAGTACGAAGGCGAGTACATCCGCCGCAAGGCAGGCAAGGCCGCCGCAGCAACCGGTGCAAAGTAAAATTCCAAGGTGTAAGTGATGATCACGAAGAATAAGGTTGAGAACAGGCTCCGGCTGAAGACCCACATCCGCATGCGCGTCACAGGCACATCCGAGCGACCGCGCCTAACGGTGTTCAGGAGTCTGAAGCACGTCTACATGCAGCTCGTCGATGACACAACCGGCAAGACTATACTGTCCGTGTCGGATATCGATAAAGATGTGCGTGATGAGTTCAAAGAGCTGAAAGGCCAGTTGGCAAAGGGGAAGCGTGTAGGTGCGCTGGCAGCGAAGAAAGCGCTGGAGAAGAACATCGCCCAGGTGGTGTTTGACCGGAACGGCTATCTGTACCATGGCGTTGTGAAGGCGCTGGCGGATTGTGCGCGTGAGGGCGGACTAAAGTTCTAGCGGCTGAAACAGTCTCGGAGCCGCAGCCCCGCGAGTATTGTCGGGTCGTCCAATGGCAGGACAGCGGCCTTTGGAGCCGTTAATCGTGGTTCGAATCCACGCCCGACAGCAGGAGTATTACAGATTTCCAACCAACAACGTAACGAGGAAACACGTTGACAAGAATCAAGGCAGGCGAATTGGAGCTGAAGGATCGGCTGGTCCACATTAACCGCGTTGCAAAAGTGGTGAAGGGTGGGCGACGGTTCAGCTTCAATGCGATTGTTGTCGTCGGAGACGGCAAGGGACACGTCGGGGTTGGTTTGGGCAAGGCGAACGAAGTTGCCGATGCCATTTCCAAGGGCGTCGACGATGCGAAGAAGAATATGGTGTTTGTGAAGATCGTGAACGGCACCATTCCGCATCCGGTGATCGGCAAGTTTGGAGCCGGCCGAGTTCTGCTGAAGCCCGCATCTCCCGGCACGGGTCTCATCGCCGGCGGCGGCGTGCGCGCAGTCCTCGAGTCGGCAGGGGTGAAGGACGTGTTGACGAAGTCGATGGGTTCCTCCAACCCTCACAATGTTGTCAAGGCAACGATGACTGCCCTGCTGAAGCTCTCCGACGCGAAGAACGTTGCTTCGCGCCGTGGCATAGAGCTGGCTGAGTTGTTCGGCGGAACGCAGGCAACACCAGCACCGACAAACTGAGGTACCATGGCAAAGAAACTGAAAATCACTCAGACGCGCAGCATCATCGGCCGGATCGAGCCACAGAAGCGCACCATCAAGGCACTTGGCCTCGGTCGCCCGAACTATGCTGTCATCCAGAAGGACACACCGCAGATTCGCGGTATGATCAAGAAGGTGTTCCACCTTGTGAAAGTGGAAGAAGTTGAGTAAGGCGTTACCAGCAAGAGAGAAACCAATGGCAAAAGATCTTCTGAGCAATCTCACGCCCGCGAAAGGGTCACGCAAGAAACGGAAACGCATCGCCCGCGGTCAAGGCTCTGGCCATGGCGGCACGGCAACACGCGGCCACAAAGGCGCGCTGTCGCGTTCCGGAACGACGTACTACCCGTGGTTCGAAGGCGGCCAGATGCCGCTTGTGCGGCGTGTACCGAAGCGGGGGTTCCATAGTCCGTTCCGCGTGGAGTACCAGGTGGTGAACGTGGAGACGCTCGACAGGCTCGCCACGAACGGGAAGCTCCCCGGTGGCGTGATCTCTCCCGAAGTGCTTCTGAAACTCGGTGTTGTGAAGAAGGCGCATAAACCGGTGAAGATCCTGGGCAACGGCGAGCTTAAGGCAAAGCTGAACATCACCGCGAACGCCTTCTCCAAGTCGGCCGTCGAGAAGATCGAAAAGGCAGGCGGCAAAACTCAAACGATCAGCGTAACAGCAAAAGAATAATGGCAAAGCTCAGCGAGAGTTTTCGCAACATCTTCAAGATCCAGGAGCTCCGGACCCGCATCCTGTTCACGGCGGCCCTGCTCGTCGTGGTGCGAGTCGGCGCGCACATCACGCTGCCGGGCATCGATGCGATTGCCCTGGCAAAGGCCGAAGCAAGCCAGGCCGCAAACACGCTGTTCGGACTGTACGATCTGTTCGTGGGCGGGGCGTTCAAGAATGCCGCCATCTTCGCACTCGGCATCATGCCATACATCAGCTCGTCCATCATCCTGCAGCTGCTGGGAGCGGTCGTTCCCTACTTCCAAAAACTCTCAAAGGAAGGTGAAGAAGGCCGCCGCAAGCTGACACAGCTTACGCGATACGGAACGGTGGTGGTCGCGGCGCTCCAAGCGTGGGGTGTGAGTGTGCGTCTG
>CAYHRX010000304.1:0-4776 GCA_964359075.1 uncultured Chitinophagales bacterium | reverse complement strand
CTGCTGCGGCGAGCGCGCAAGGTAGGGATACAGTCGGTCGAACAACAGTGGCCGCACCTTCGACTGGGGTTGATTCGCCCAGAACGCCCTGATCTTAGCTTCCCGGAAGAGGTCGTAGCCGGCGAGCATCTCATCAGCTCCTTCGCCTGTGAGAACAGCCTTTATTCCGGAGTTGCGGACAAGTTGTGAAAGGAGGTACAGCGGAGCCGGAGCAGTGCGTAAGATTGGCCGCTCTGTGTGTCGGATGACATCCGGAAATACGTTTGCGATGTCGCTCCGTCGAACAACCACTTCCCGGTGGTTGGAGTCGATCGTTGCGGCCATGGCGCGTTGATATTCTGTTTCGTCAAACTCTCCATCTTCAAAACGGATGGAGAACGTCTGGAACACACCTTCCTTCGCCTCTCGTCCGAACCGTGCAATCAGCGAGCTGTCAAGTCCGCCGGAAAGATAACTGCCAACCGGCACATCGGATCTCAGCATGCGGAGCTGTGTTGCGCGTGTGAGCTTCTCGCGCAGTATCTCCGTGGCCTCTGCAAGCGAGTGCGGGTAGTTGCCAGCGGAGCGGTCAGGATACGATGGACGCCAGAACGTGACGTCCCGTTTCGAGCCATCTCCACCGTAGATGCGGGTTGATCCGGGGCGAAGCTCTTCGATGCCTGCGAACAGCGATACCGGTGCAATGGAAGCCCAGTACCTAAATGTTTGCGCCAGTCCCTGTGGATCGATGTTCCGTGGAACGGATGGATCAGCGAAGATGGCCTTTACTTCGCTCGCGAACCACACCCTGCCGTCATGCTCACGCACGTACAGAGGCCGTACGCCGATACGGTCGCGTGACAAAATCAGTTTGTTTTCCTCAGAGTCCCACAAGGCAACCGCCCATTGCCCGTTGAACCTGGAGAAGCACTCGATGCCCCAGGCTTCGTACGCGTGCACGATGACTTCCGTATCAGAGTGGGTGCGGAAGGTGTGGTCAAGCTTCTCCAGCTCTTCACGCAGCTCCACGAAATTGAAAATCTCTCCGTTGAACACTATCCAGACGGTTTCGTCTTCGTTTGACAACGGTTGCTGTCCAGTTGAGAGATCGATGATGGAAAGTCGCGCATGGCCGAGACCGACACGGTGGTCGCGATAGAGGCCGTACTCATCCGGCCCACGGTGTTGTACCGCGCTTACCATGGAGCGCAGCAACTCGACAGAAGGCGAATGGTGGCGATCAGAAAGGTTGACGATGCCGGCAATGCCGCACATGGTGCTAGTTGTTCTCTCCCGACAATGCGTTTTTGATCATTCCAGAGATCTCTTGCACAGATTCGGCAACGATGGACGTCAAGTGAAGAGGGAGAGTGCCGCGCCGCTTCGCCTCAATGTCCTTGTACACTCGGGTGACTTGTTCGGGAGTCAGTCCAACCACAGGAGCAACCTCTTCCGCGGGAACGCCATGGTTGTGTCCGTACAGACAAAGATCCATTTGGCTGTATGGTAGTGCAAAGTAGAATTCTTCCTGACTCTGCGGCAGCGAGAATGTGTCGGTGGTCGGCTGTCGCTTGCAAATCTCATCAGGTACGCCAAGCGCGAGAGCAAGCTCGTACACCTGACTCTTATATAAATGGGCAATCGGCTTGAAGTCAGCGAGGCCGTCGCCGCCCTTCACAAAAAAGCCCTGGTCATATTCAAGGCGGTTCGGCGTGCCACATACTGCATAGTTCAACCTGTCCGCGTGATAGTATGCCATCATGGTTCTCGTGCGCTGCTTGAAGTTCGTTGCGGCCACAAGCTGCAGGTATGCTGCAAGCGGCAGCCGTTCCGTCTTTGTTTCTCCAGACAGTGTCTGCACCGTCAGAAACGACACGTTCAAGCGATCACTCTTTAATATAGAGGGAAGGACGATCTTATTCTTCCAACCCTCACCATATTCCGGGAACACCATCCGGATTGCGTCAAGTTGGCGTCGATAGCAACCTGCCGCGTCAAGAATCGGTTCGATGGCCTCAGTAACTGCCGGCATCTCGAACCGCTCAGCCACTAAACGTCCCAGCCTCAATGCGTCGGAAGATGAGTCCCGTTCTGGCAAAAAGATAGCGAAAACGTTCTCCTTGCCAAGCGCGCGAGTGCACAGTGCTGCACACGTCGAACTGTCGATTCCTCCCGAGACGGCGACGACCGCGCCCTTTCGGCGCAATGTGCCCCGGATCGTCTGACGGATGGAGTCCGTGAGCCTTTGGATTTCCTGGTCGTTGTTTATGTTCAGCACTTCCGGTGAAAACTTCATGACCCTAAGTTCAGTTTCTTCAATGCCGTTTCAGCCCACCCAATTCGATGGAGCAAAACACCCAGAGACGCACCGAGGCTATTCATTATGACGTCGACGGTGCTGGAGTTTCGGGTGGGGAGATATGCCTGGAGGACTTCAATCGTGAGGCTCATACTGAACGCCACTATGATTGGCGCAATCACCACCCCAAGGGGATGCATGTCTTTTTGCACAAGCCAGGTGGAGAGGAGATACCCAATTGGCAAATAGATAATGATGTTGGCGAAGATATCTCTTAAGAACGGTCGTCCGATTTCCGGCCAATAGTCGCGTGGGGCCTGGAGGATTGTTCGTTCGTAGGGGATGAACCTGCCCGGCCAGCTGACGAGTGCTGGGGCTTTGGCGCCAAGGTCGAGGAGTGTTCCACTTCTCCCTTCGGTGAACGAATAGTAAAGGAGTGAAGTCGCGTCCTTGAAGAGCTGGCCCGGTGCCTTCATTTCACTTGGAGATGCTGCACGATCGAGGACGATGAGGTTATAGAAGATGCCCTTCCAGCCAAACTTCCCGTTGGCTTGGCTTCCGAGCACGAGCGGATAGGAGTCGCTCCACGAACGGTAGTCAATTGCCCCGATCTTCTGAAGTGCTTTTCGTTCGCCATCGAAGTACACGGCGAGGTCCTTCCCATCGTATATCATGGCCAGAGTGAAGCGCCGTTCGCTGGATGGCTCGAAGAACTTTCCAATCTGGATTTCCCGTGAGCGATCAGATCCCAATCGCACGCGGATAAGCAAGTAGTCCCAAAGCTGCTCGATGTTCAGGTTGTAGCGGCGCTCATCCAGTGAATAGCTGAGAATCCGTCCCTGTCGCCATGGAGGCAGCACCTTGACATCCATGATGATAGTCCATTCCGGCAGTCCTAAAAGCTTTGTCGGTGGTGTGGATGTGTATGCAGTTGCTGGCGGTGTAAAGCGCAGCCCCCCGCCGGGTTCCTCCACTACCTGGTTTGAAGGAAGAAAATTGAACGGCCAGAAACACAGCCCGAGTATTGCCACGAGAGTGATGACGAGGTAAGGGAGAGGATGATCTGTGAATGATGGAACAGGAAGTTTCACCATGTTGTCAATCTAAATGAAGCGGATAGAGAACGTGTAGAGAACCTGCGAGTCAAGATATGCCGAAAAGCGTTCATTTGCAAGATTGCACATACTCAGTGCAACAGACGTCACACCCTTGCCTTCGCAGGTGGAGTTTCGTATCTTGAGTGCGGCATTGATCTCCAGGAAGTATCATCGGGGCGTAGCTCAGCCCGGCTAGAGCGCTTGGTTTGGGACCAAGAAGTCGCAGGTTCGAATCCTGTCGCCCCGACAAATCCCGATGAAGTGGAAACAACAACAGGCCCCGTAGCTCAACTGGATAGAGCAACAGCCTTCTAAGCTGTAGGTTCCGCGTTCAAGTCGCGGCGGGGTCACCACCATAGACTTCAATGGCGTGAATATCGAATAATAAACAAGGAATGATGGAGTCAGAATTGACCTCGCCCCCATCGTCTAGAGGCCTAGGACACGGGCTTTTCAAGCCTGTAACACCGGTTCGAATCCGGTTGGGGGCACACACAACTTACAGCCGCATTAGTCTCACCTGCTAACACTTCTGCCAACAGTTTTCAAAACGGCGGAGGTGTTTTTGCCTACCTTATTCAGAAGATCCAAGGGAATTTACGACACCATTTTGTCCGACGACAATGGCCGGAGAAAATGGGTAAGCACGGGAGAAAGATGAAGAAACCTCACGCTTCGGAAGATCTCCACTCTCGAACAAACTCCATCGAAGATACAAGAGCACCATGAGTAAGTGAATTCTACCGTGAGTTCGTCGAGTTCGCAGAGAAGTTGTACGCGAAGGAAACGGTCCAGGTCTACAAAAGATCGTTTGATCGTTTCATTGAGCATACCGGCAGTCTTCGGGTGAATTGCATCACTCAGAGACACATCGATCTTTTCAGAAGTCGGCGTCTCACCCAAATACTCCCGGTCACAGTAAACATTGAGCTTCGGTGAACACAACGATGATCTATGCTCATTGCTCGCTTGTACATTTGCAGAGCCTCTGTCTCAGTCATTGACAGGATGTTCGTGAACTAGAGGAGTCGGAGGTGTAGGGTATATACATGAGCAGTGCTGTGAGGACGACATCATACCGGATTGGACAAGTTTGCATCTCTCTCATTTTTCTTCTACTTTTTTGTAGACTTGTACCAGCCGGGATGGCCGTCGCGCTCTTGTGGTACCTGTCTCCCTTCCCTCACGGTCTTAGCGCGATGCGGGGTGACTCAAGTCTGCCTGCTATTTGTCCTCTTGGATCACCGATCCTTGGAGTGCCATTGTCAGCGCAACTCGAAGGCGTGATTGCTCACGAACTGAACCATGTGATGGCGGAGTCGGTTCTGTACCCGCAAGGGCTGAATTTCTCCTCCTGGGAACAGCGCTGGAAGGATCGGATCACCCGGAGTATTGTGAGTG
>CAYHRX010000303.1:0-4777 GCA_964359075.1 uncultured Chitinophagales bacterium | reverse complement strand
GCCTGTGTGTCGTTCATATCTGAAGAGCCTGTTTCCGTTGACGAGCCAGGGTGTGTTATCGGCAAAGGAGAATGAATACCTCACTCCGTCCATACCGTAGGGTGGCGCGACTTCTGAGAGGGAATCCCCGCGAATGTAATACATTCTATCCCATGCTTTCAGCCAGACCGTTCCCGACGAATCGACGTCGATGGATTGGATGTTGTTGGATGTGTTGTCGGGGCCGGGGCGGAACACAGTGAAGCGACGATCCCGCAGTCTGTTCACACCGCCGGCAATTGTTCCGATCCAGAGCGTGCCCGGTTCCTTGGGGCTCTCCGCGATTGCCGTAATCCAATTGTTGCTCAAACCATCGACGGTGGAATAGTTGGTGAACTTCGCTCCGTCATATCTGCTCAGTCCATTGTTGGTTCCAATCCACAGATATCCCCGTGTGTCCTGGTAGATGACCCGAATAGTATTGGATGGAAGTCCATCGCGCGCGGTATAGGATTGAAACGGGAGAATCTGGCACCGGACGGTTTCAACAGAAAGGAGCAGAAAGAGGAACAGGAAAATGAACCGGAATATTTGCGACGTGCGATGGGAATGATGCATTGCGTGGGAATGCCATGATTGTGACTGGCAGAATCTACAACAAGATTCGATGGTTGTCAACCGGACGAAAACGAGGCCGCGTTTCTTGGGAGAGGATGATCAATGGGTAAGACGGCCTATCATATACCATGGGGACGAACCGTCTTTCATTTTGGTGCGATTCAAACAGTCAGAGGTCAGACGTCAGCGGTCAGAGATCAGCAATTTCAAATCCACTCTGATGAGATTCAAACTCTGACTTCTGACCTCTGATTTCTGACCTCTGACTTCTGACCTTTGGCCTCTGCTGCGTTAGGATAAGATCAGGCGTTTATCTTACTTCCCGGCAACGGCAACGGTCCCTCATCAACAATCTCTATATCCGAGCCTTGAATCCATTCGGCTTGAGGTAAGACTGAACGTTCCGTCCACACCGCAGCAACTTGCAGCGCCTCGCCGCTCGGAATCATCTCGATCGTTTCCCACGGACAATACTTGACGCACAATTTGCATCCGATGCAAATGTCCAGATCAATCTCGACAAGTTTCTTGTGCATATCATAGTCGGGCCCGGGCACGGTGAGAATGCAGTCTACCGGACAAAACTCGATGCACACTTCGCAACCTGTGCACCCCGCCTGATTGACCACGGCAAGCTCTCTGGGACGCTTCTTCGCTTTCACAGGTGTAGCGATCTGCTGAAGAACTTCATCGGACATAACGTGTCGCTCCGGAATGGGAATGAACAGGGCCTCTTACCTGAGTAACTGATGTTACGCACGAGCATGATTTCATGTCGCTCCTACCGGAGCTTGATGCTCGAGGGAAGAATACGTTCTATAAACATCTCACTCCTACCGGAGTTGAGGTGCGATTACAGCCTCGTTGGGGCGAAATGTTTATAGTGACCACAAGAGCTAATAGCCCAAAGCTCCAAGGAGCGACATGAACCTTGCTTGGGAATGATAACGACCATTAACAAGAAACCGGTGCGTAGCATCGGTGTGTAAATTAGTCGAAATCGAGCGTGAATTGCAATACATCGCCTATTTCTTGAATTGTTCCCGGAGATGGATGGGCGGCACCTGCGTTGTCCGCATGCGGATGTTCAGCATCTCCACGAACACCGAGAACGCCATCGCAAAGTAGATGTAGCCTTTGGAGATGTGCTGGTCGAATCCCTCGGCAATCAAGGCAACGCCGATAAGCAGCAGGAACGACAGCGCCAGCATTTTGATTGTTGGATGGCGGTGAACGAAATCGCTGACCATGCCGGCAAAGAACATCATGAACATCACGGCAATAACGATAGCAGCAATCATGATCCCAATTTGGTTCGTCATGCCGACGGCCGTAATAACCGAATCGAACGAGAACACAATGTCGAGCAACATGATCTGGATGATGACACCGTTGAAGCTTGCCTTGCCGCGCACACTGCTCTCCCCTTCCTCGCCTTCAAGCTTCTGGTGAATTTCGTGCGTGCTCTTCGCAAGCAGGAAGAGTCCACCGAGAATGAGGATGATGTCTCGACCGGAGATCTCGTTGCCCAGCACTGCAAACAACGGCTCCGTCAGTCGCATGATCCACGTGATGGAGAGGAGCAGAGCAATACGGGTAATCATTGCAAGAGCCAGACCGATGGTTCGGGCTTTCGCCTGTTGGTGTTCCGGCAGCTTCCCTGCAAGAATGGAGATGAAGATGATGTTATCGATGCCGAGCACGACTTCGAGGGCAGTCAATGTAAGCAGTGCTGCCCAGAGTTGGGGGTCAGTGAGCCAGTCCATGTGTATGAGTAATGCTAGTGGTTAGTCCTGCCTGTGTAAACAAGCCGGGGCTATGAAAAGTAACATAAGGAACGTGTCATTGGCAGCCGATGGTTAGGCAGCAACCCTACTTTAGATTCTCATCGAAGAACCTGTCATCGACGCTCATCGTTCGAACACACACCTTCCCATCTGGTAAGACGAGAATGTTTGTTGGGTAACCAAAAATCTTGAATCGTTTCTCCACATCTGAGGTCATGAGAAGCTGCGGCCATTCAATCCCCTTGTCCTTCACGATCTCTTTTACTTTGTCCGGCTTCTTGGTCTTGAGAAAGCTGACGAATTGAACTTGCGGCTGATCGGTTAAACGCGAATGTTTTATAAGAAAGGGCATCTCTTCTAGGCACGGCCTACACCATTCACCCCAGAAGTTTAACAACAAGTATTTGCCTCGAAAGCTGTTAAGAGAAACGTTGGCACCATCGATTGTCTTGGCGGTAATTTGCCACATTGCAGGTTCGACGATGAAAGGGTAGCCTGAACTGCTCGAAGAGGGCGGAGAGTCTGGCGCGCTAAGAAAGTAAAACGTGGATTCCTTTTCCACCTGTTCAAGGTCCAACCAGGTTCCGTATTTGTCAAACTTTGAGACTTTGTAGTTCTGACCAGCGACAGTGAAGATGTCGTTCACCGCAAAGACCCCCGTTTTGTCATTGTAGCTCAGGTTGCCCGTTCCGTATAAATCAACTATCAGGAGATCGCCCTTGTCGTTAAACAAGCCATTGTTGCTTGCGTCGAAAAGACCGATAGCAAATGTTCTTGTACCCAGTTTGGCTGTCCCGCGGCGAAGAGTTATCCTGTCATCCCAGTAGAATGTTCCAAAGTCTCCCTTAAAGTCAGGGCTTCCTGCCCAAGCCTTGACAAACTCTGGTGTGAGGTTGCCTTGCGCATCCATACTTTTGGCTATGACCGAGTCTGGTAGGCCACGGTTGTTACGTTTACGGAGAAGCAGAAGTTTGACTATCTGCTTTGGGTCTTCTCTCCGAATGATGCTGAATTCAAACTCATTCTGGTCGATTGGAAACAATGCCGGTGTTCCATCATTCGACAAATCGTTGTCATAATTCAGATCAATGTAGAGTCGGTCACCGTTTGATTCAGGGATTCGCATGATGACAATTGCGGGGTCATCTGTCACATCCCAGCTATAGAAGACCTTGAAGAACTCGGACGTTGTTGTATCAACCTGTGGTAGCTTCACTGGCTTGAATGGAACTCGTGAAATGATTTCTAGGTGCCCCGTTGGATCGTCGAGCGTCGTCAGACTGCCGAGTTCTACATGGAGGCTCTGCCCAATAGCCAGTATCGGGACCAGTATCAAACAAAAGAACTGCAATACTCTCGCCATCATAATGTCTCCTGTGCTTGCTGCCTAACTACAGATTATGCTACCACCCTCTCCACCCCCGCCCCCTCACAACGCGGCCCGGCCTTGCGCCGGTGTGCTCGCCGTCCTTCAGGACCTGCACGCCGTTGACGAACACATGCTTCACACCAGTTGCATACTGGTGCGGTGTATCAAACGTGGCGTGGTCCCGGATCGTATTGGGATCGAAGACGACAACGTCCGCGTAGTTGCCTTTGGCAAGTCTGCCACGCCGGGGAAGCTTGAGGTTTTGTGCCGGCAGTGAGGTCAGCCGACGGATTGCCTCCTCAAGAGGTATTAGGCTCTCCTCACGCACATACTTCCCCAGCAGCCGTGCGAAGTTGCCGTATGCACGAGGGTGCGGGTTGGACTTGACGAACACTCCTTCCGGCGCCATCGACTCCGCATCAGAGCCAAAGCTCACCCACGGCAGCCCGATCTGTTTCTTCACATTCTCTTCTGAGATGATGAAGTACACTGTGCCCACCCGACTGTCATCCTGAATCACTAAATCCATTGCAGCCTCTTCCGGCGATGTGTGCCGCATGGCCGCAACCTCAGCGAGCGTTTTGCCAGTCAAATATTTGAGCGAGTCTGTCTTGAAACTCACGAGCAGCACTTTGTCAGGTGAGCCGGATGCAAGCAGCAGGTTCTCCCATCTGTCGGTCGGCGTCATCATCTCCCGCTTCACTCGTTTCCGAATGGCAGGATCCCTCAGCCGGTCTTTCCACTTTTGCAGGCCGCCCTCCTGCACCCACGGCGGCATTGAAGCATCAAGTCCGGTCGCGCCGGCCGTGTAGGCGTACATGTCGGCAGTGATGGCCAAACCCGCCGCCCTCGCTGAGTCGATCTTCGCAATCGCCGCGTTGATCTTGTTCCAGTTTGATCGTCCGGCGGCTTTAAGGTGGTAGACCTCGGCAGAGATGTTCGCCTCACGGGCTATGGTGATCAACTCGTCAATTGCCTCAAGAAGCCTGTTGCCTTCGCTGCGCATGTGCGAGATGTACATGCC
>CAYHRX010000302.1:0-4812 GCA_964359075.1 uncultured Chitinophagales bacterium | reverse complement strand
GATAACGGCAAACTGCACAATGCGGTCATGATCGAACTGGAGCGCAGCACGGTCGTAGTCAATCAGGGAATTGGGATGGCGGTCTTCGAGCAGCAGCCGCAGAGCTTTTCGTGAGTACAGGTTGTCGCTGTTGCAGACGGTGAATGAGCGACCCTTCCACGATGGAAAAGCCTGCAATGCGCGGAACAGGGCATCCGCTGTACCGAGCGGCTTGGTGCGGGCAGCGGGAATCGGTTGGACCGCATACGAGATGGTGAGTTGCCCGAACTGCCTGCCTGCTTTATCTCGTTCGTAATAGTCGCGGATCGAAGTATCGAGTTCACTTACTACGATCACAACATTCCTGTACCCCGCCTCAGAGACGTTGTAGAGCAGATAGTCCAGAAACGGACGAGATCCACCACCCACGCGAAGCATCGCCTTTGATTTGAACTCCGCCTCACGCGCAAGGGTGGGATCAACTGCTGCAGCACCTGCCGGTTGTTTCTTCATGCGGGACGAGATGCCACCGGCTAGGATCACAATGTTAGGATGCATTGCGGTTAGATTGTTTGCCGAGAAAGCCCGGGGAAGGTAGCGTAGTAAACAAAAAGTGCTAGCAGCCTTTTCGGAACCACTAACACCTCACGTGGACAGGGACCCGCCAAAACGATGGCGGGTAAACTCCATCTCACCGCCGACACATGGATTTTCAGTCCAATATCGCTTCAACAAAAAAGAGCGCAACAGATAGTGCTGCACTCTTGCAGTGGACAGGGAGGGAATTGAACCCCCGACACATGGATTTTCAGTCCATTGCTCTACCAACTGAGCTACCTGTCCTTATTTGAAAGCAACCGTGAACAATTTATTAAGAAGTTGCTGCAAAATCAATATCTCACCCGAGAGAGACGCTACATCACGCCGTTCTTCTTCAGCACTTCCTTGGCGATGATCAACTTCTGGATCTCGTTTGTCCCCTCGAAGATGCGGTTGATGCGAGAGTCGCGATAGAACCGCTCGATGGGAAGTTCGCGTGAGTACCCCATACCGCCATGAATCTGCAGCGCCATGTCCGCGACTCTATCCAGACCTTCCGAAGTGAACAACTTCACGATCGCCGACTCGCGGGAAACAGACTTGCCTGCATCGTACCTTGCCGCAGTCCGAAACACGATGGATTCCATCGTATAGATCAGCGTTGCCATCTCAGCCAGCATCCATTGGATCGCTTCAAACTGCGCGATGGGGACATCGAACTGCTTTCGCTCCTTGGCATACTTCGTAGAAAGCTCGAGGAGTTCCTTGGCTGCCCCGGTACATGCAGCTCCGAGTCCGAGCCTGCCCGCATCGAGCGTTTTCATTGCGATGATGAAGCCGCGGCCATCTTCACCGAGGATGTTCTCCTTCGGAATCCGCAGGTTCTCGAATGAGATCGGATTCGTGACGCTGCCACGGATCCCCATTTTCTTTTCAGGCGGACCGGCGGTGAAACCAGGCAGCTTTGTCTCAACAACGAACCCCGAGATTCCACGGTCGGTCCTTGCAAACACCGAGATGATATCTGCAATGCCGCCGTTCGTGATCCACATCTTCTCGCCGTTCAACACCCACTCGTTGCCATCGAGATGCGCTCGAGTGCGAAGGTTGAAGGAGTCCGACCCGGCCATCACTTCCGTCAGGGCAAATGCCCCGATGAGTTTTCCTTCTGCAAGCGGGACGAGGTATTTTTTCTTCAAGTCCTCGCTGCCGCCGATGTAGATTGCGTTTGCACCGATTGATTCATGCGCCCCAATGAACGTCGCGGTCGACATGCATCCACGGGCTATTTCTTGCTGCATGATACAATACCCCACTTCACCAAACCCTCCCCCTCCGTATTCCTGCGGGAACACCGCTCCGAGCAAGCCAAGCTCGCGCAGCTTCTGAATCAGCTCGGGGGGAATTCGCTCTTCACTGTCAATCTTGCGTGCAATAGGTTTGATTTCGGTATTGACAAAATCCCGCACCATATCCCTGAGCATCTTTTGCTCAGGGGTCAGTTCAAATTCTATCATGATGTGGTTTTCTTGTTAGGGATGGATGCAGCATGTATTATTTCAACGCAGAGACCTTCGGGCCAACATAACTCACAGCGTCCTCGCCGCCATCAACACAAATGACGTTTCCAGAGACGAACGCTGCACTGTCTTCAGAGAGTAGCGCAATCACCTTCGCAACATCCCCGGGTTCTGTCAGGCGGCCCGAGGGGTTCTTTTGTCGGGCAATGTCGAGCATGTTCTGACTACCCGGGATTTTTCGCAACGCCGGCGTGTCCGTGACTCCGGCGAGGATTGCATTAGCCGTAATCTCCATCTCACCAAGCTCCATCGCAATTTGCCGGATGTGGGATTCGAGACTGGCCTTTGCCGCGGAAACAGCTCCGTAGTTTGGCAGCACAGAATGTCCACCCGAGCTGGTCATCCCGAAGATCCTTCCCCCTTTTCTCATCAGGTTGCGGTTGATGAGTCCCTGCGTCCAGTAGACGATGCTGTTCGCCATGACATCGAGCGTCATCTCCATTTGCGCCTGGCTGACCGCGTCTTCAGGCTTCTTCGCGAAGAACGGTTTCAGTGTCCCAAAGGCAAGAGAGTGGAAAAGTACTTTCACATTGTCTGCCGGATGCTTGGCAAACCGCTCGTTGACATCGTCAAGTGTTTCGTTGCGCTTGATGGCATCCGCGGCGTTGATGTTGTAAAACACTGCCTTGCTGCCTGTGTGTTGAATCTCCTTGATGATGCGCTGAACGTTTGCCATGGTTGCCTGACGGTCCAGATGCACGCCGATAATGTTCATGCCGCGTCGTGCCAGCTCAACCGCTGTAGCGCCTCCGAAGCCACTTGACGCGCCGAGAATGAGCGCCCAATCGGTCGGTTTGAACCGAGCTTCAGTTTTCATGTGCGTTCCTTTGATGTTATGAGCGGGATGCAGGAGACGGTGTCAGCGTGTCTGGTGAACGGTGCTATTCGACAGTAACACTCTTTGCCAGGTTGCGCGGCTGGTCAACATTCGTGCCCCGTGCAACGGCGATGTAGTACGAAAGAAGCTGCAAGGGAATGATGTTAAGAATCGGACCGAAGAACCCGTAGGTCCTTGGCACCCGGATGACGAATTCAGCCATGGAATCAATTTCGTGGTCATCTTCATTGGCAACAGCGATGATGCGTCCGCGGCGAGCGCGCACTTCCTGAATATTGCTGATGACCTTGTCATAGATGCCATCCTTCGGCACAACGACCACAACCGGCATGTTCTCATCTATCAGGGCAATCGGTCCGTGCTTCATCTCCGCCGCCGGATAGCCTTCCGCGTGGATGTAAGAGATCTCTTTCAGCTTCAACGCGCCTTCAAGCGCAACAGGGAAGTTGGCGCCACGACCGAGGTACAGGAAGTTGTGCGAATCCCTGAACTCCTCAGCCAGCGCTCTTACGTTGTCAGTGTTCTCCAGGATGTGGGCAACCTTCGAAGGCAGCGTGGCGATTTCACGGGCAAGCACCTGACCGTCAGCCTTCGTCATCCCCTTTGCCCGCGCCAGCATGAGCGTGACGAGAGCAAGTACCGTCAACTGCGAGGTGAATGCTTTTGTAGATGCGACACCAATCTCGGGACCAGCGTGCACGTATACGCCCCCATTGGATTCACGGGCAATGCTGCTGCCGACAACGTTCACGATCCCGAGAGCCGTGGCACCCTTCGCCTTCGCTTCGCGCAGCGCTGCCAGCGTATCGGCGGTTTCTCCGCTTTGACTGATCAGCAACACCACATCATCACTCGTGATGATCGGGTTGCGATAGCGGAACTCGGACGCGTACTCCACTTCGGTCGGGATCTTGGCAATCTGCTCAAGCATGTACTCCCCCACGAGTCCGGCATGCCATGAAGTCCCACACGCCGTAATAACGATCCTGCGTGCGTTGAGCAGCTTGTCCATCACGTGGCTCAGTCCGCCGAGTTTGACATCTCCTTCATCCACTAACAAGCGGCCGCGCATCGCATTACGGATGGTCTCTGGCTGCTCATGAATCTCCTTGAGCATGAAGTGATCGTACCCGCCGCGCTCGATCTGCGACAACTCGAACGTCACTTCCTGGATAACTTTCTGCGTCGCCACATCGTCAATCGTCATTGTGCGGAAGCCCGACGTTGTAATCTCGGCGACCTCCCCTTCTTCCAGATACACCACCTGTCGTGTGTGCTCCACCAATGCAGAGGCATCTGAAGCAACGAAGTTCTCCCCATCTCCGACGCCAAGGATCAACGGGCTTCCCTTGCGTGCTGCGATAATCCTGTCAGGTTCCAGAGACGACAGAACCACTAATCCGTAGGTACCCTCGATCTCTGCCAGTGCGTAGCGCACTGCCGAGCATAGGTTGTTCGTCTTTTTGTACATCTCCCCGATGAGATGGGCGAGTACCTCTGTATCTGTGGCACTCTGGAACGTGTGGCCCTCTCGCAGCAGTTTCGTCTTGATGGCCTGATAGTTCTCGATGATGCCGTTGTGGATGATGCAAATTTCGTTGTTCTGATCGAAGTGCGGGTGGGCATTGATGTCATTCGGCTCGCCATGCGTAGCCCAGCGTGTGTGGCCCATGCCGAGATGGGCGGCAAACTCTCCGTTACCGGAGCCGATTTTGTTCACCAGGTCAACGACCTTGCCTGCCTTCTTCTCAACTATGATCCGGCCACCCTTCACGAGGGCGATCCCCGCCGAGTCGTAGCCACGGTACTCGAGCCTTCTCAGACCTTCGAGTATGATGGGAACGGCATTCTTAGGGCCGATGTCGCCAACTATTC
>CAYHRX010000301.1:0-4834 GCA_964359075.1 uncultured Chitinophagales bacterium | reverse complement strand
ATTCACGCTGGAAGATGGCAAAGAGGAATCCCAGAAACTCACTCGCCTTCATTTCTCCCTGATCCAGCACGAGCAATCCACCGTACCATATGACGATGCCTCCTGCGACGGCACTCAGGAACTCCGTCGTCGGGGAGGAGATGTTCCGTATTTTGTTGATCTTCAGAATCGTGCGGAAGTAGAAGTTGTTCGCTCCGGAGAACTTCCTGTTCTCAAACTCCTCCATCCCAAACGCCTTTACCACTTTCACTCCGGAGATCGTCTCGTGCAGCACCGACGTGACATCAGCGATGCGCTCCTGTGCCAAACCGCTTTCGCTGTGCACCCTCCTGCCGACCAGAGCAATCACCATGAGTACAAGGGGAAAGACGATGAATGAGATGAGCGTGAGCTTCCAGCTGAGCACCAGAGCGATGACAAGGTACACGATAACGAGAAGCGGCTCCTTGATCAGCGTGTAGAAGGTTGCCGAGATGCCGGAGTTGACGACGTTGACATCGTTCATGATGCGGGAGATGAGGTTTCCGGTCCTCTCGTTCGAGAAGTACGCCAGCGGAAGCTGATGGATGTGTCTGTAGAGATCGTTTCGCAGATCTCTCACAAGTCCCTGCTCGATGTGCGTCATCAAGTTTGATTGGAGGTATCCGAAGAGATTCTTGATGAGGAATGCGATGACAATGACAACACAGATCCTCAACAGCGATTCGTGCAGGTCGCCCGTGAAGACGAGGCCCTGAAACGCCTGCGACACGCTCGCTTTGAGCTGCACGAACCAACCGGGAGCAAAGGACGGAGATGCAGGAGTGACCCCGCCAATTGCTGCCGAGCCGCTGAACAATGTCTCCAACAGCGGGATGATCAGATAGATCGAAACACCGCTGAACACCGAATAAACAATCGAGCAGGCAACGGAGAGCGCAAGACGCTGCCGGTACGGCCGCATATATCGAACCACTCGACTGTACACGCTCATGATTTGTGCTTCAGCTTGTTGAGTTCAACGTTGGTAATCGGTGGAAACTTCTCGCGTCCCTCAGCCTTGCTCCTCTGGTACTCCCAGACCTTCGCATACAAGAGCATCGTGTACGTTGCATCGAGCAACGCCAGCACAAACCCGTGAAAGCCATCCTTGTATCCTTTGTTGGAGAAGAACATCCGCAGGAAGTGTGAGAGAGGATTCAACACGAGGTTGTGCCATCGTACGTGAAGATGTGGCTTGCCGTTAAGCTTGTTCGAGACCTGGAGTGAAGTGTACTCATTCATCTTTTCAACGTATGAGTAGATCGTCTCGTAGGTGTGATGATACAGAATGCCGTTGAGTCTCCCTTTCTTTCCCTTCGTGCTAAACCCACCGTGGACCTCATGATGGTCGGCGTAGTAGCTGTCCTTCCGGAAAAAGCGGAATGCATAATCGGGAAACCAGCCTCCGTGTTCAATCCATTTCCCAAATGCCGATGGCTTGCGGAGGACTTCGTAGCCGACCACATCGCCAGGATTATTCAACACCGCACGCATTTGATCTGCCAGATCGCGTGACACTTCTTCATCAGCATCGATATAGAAAATCCACTCGTTGGTTGCATACTGGATTCCCCGCTCCACCTGTCTGCTTGAGCCGGGAAACTCGTGTTGATAAACTCTGGCCGTGTACTTCCTTGCAAGCTCCAGGGTTCTGTCTCTGCTGAACGAATCCACGACGATGATCTCATCCGCCCACTGAACGCTTGAGAGACAGCGGTCGATGTTCTTCTCCTCATTGAGTGTAGTCAGGACTACGGAGAGCTTCTGCATCCGTCAACGCACCACGAGATTGACGAGTTTGTTCTTCACAACAATTGCTTTGACGAGTTTCTTTCCGTCGAGATGCTTCTTCACGTTTTCGTCAGCGAGGCAGAGTGTCTCAAGCTCATGATCGGGAGTGTCCTTTGCCACCATGAGTTTCGATCGCAGCTTGCCATTTATCTGCAGCACAACCTCTACGATCGTTTCCTGAAGCTTCGCCGGATCAAAGGAGGGCCATCGCTCGTATGCCAGTGAAGTTGGATGACCCATCTTCTGCCACAGCTCTTCCGCAAGATGCTGAGCAAATGGTGAGAGAACAAGCACGAACGGCTCGAGCAATTGCCGGGGCCGCATTTCACTCTTTGTCAGCTCGTTCACGAAGATCATCATCTGCGAGACAGCGGTGTTGAACCGCAGAGCCTCGATGTCCTCACCTACCTTCTTCACAGTTGCATGGTGCACACGCTCCAGGTCGGCAGAGACCGGCGCTAGCTTGAGATCAGGATGGAGATTGCCGTCGTCGTCCACATACAGGCGCCACACCCGATTCAGAAACCTGAACACTCCTTCCACGCCACGAGTACTCCAGGGCTTCATCTCTTCAAGAGGCCCCATGAACATCTCAAACATGCGGAGCGAATCCGCTCCGTACTGCTTCACGACATCATCGGGATTGACAACGTTCCCCCGTGACTTCGACATCTTCCTTGAGTCCTCACCAAGGATGATTCCCTGATGCCGGAGCTTCATGAATGGCTCCTTCGTGCTGACGTATCCGAGATCGAAGAGCACTTTGTGCCAGAAGCGGGCATACATCAAATGCAGCACGGCATGCTCTGAACCGCCAACGTACAGATCAATCGGCATCCAGTACCGCTCGGCGCCCTTTCCTGCAAGCTCGCTATCATTATGAGGATCAAGATAGCGGAGATAGTACCAGCAGGAGCCAGCCCATTGCGGCATCGTATTGGTCTCGCGCCTTCCACTCATGCCTGTTTCTGAGTCAACCACATTCACCCAATCTGACGCCAGCGCCAGTGGTGATTCCGTTGTGCCGCTTGGCTGGAACTTCTTGAGATCGGGAAGCAACAGAGGAAGTTCACCCTCTCGGAGCGGTTTCATCGTTCCGTCTTCGAGATGAACGATGGGGATCGGCTCCCCCCAATAGCGTTGACGCGAAAACAACCAGTCACGCAACTTGTACTTGGTGCTCGCCTTCCCTCTCCCCATCTGTGTCAGCCACCCAACGATGCGCTTCTTCGCTTCAGCAGTGGACAGACCATCGAGCGATACAGCATAGTTCGCTGAATTCACTGCAACCCCGTCTTCGACGTACGCTGCGTGCTCAACGTTTCCCCCTGAGACGACTTCAACGATTGGCAGGCTGAACTTCTTCGCGAATGCATGGTCTCGCTCGTCGTGGCCCGGCACCGCCATGATCGCTCCCGTGCCGTATCCCATCAGCACATAGTCGGCAATCCACACCTGAATATCTTTGCCTGTGGCGGGATTCACAACGAATCCGCCCGTGAACACGCCGGTCTTGTCGGCTTCGGCCCCGCGCTCAAGGTCGCTCTTGAGCTTTGCCGCCGATTGATATTCCAGGACAACCTTTCGTTGCTCCGATGCAGTGATTGATTCGACCACAGGATGCTCGGGTGCAAGAACCATGTACGTTGCGCCGAAGACTGTATCGGGCCTAGTGGTGAATACGCGGATAGCGTCGGCTCTGCCTTTTATCGTGAAGTCAATCTCAGCACCGTCCGAGCGGCCAATCCAGTTCGTCTGTTGGTCGAGTGTGGACTGCGGCCAGTCCAGAGTGTTCGCATCCTCAAGAAGGCGCTCAGCGTACGCGGTAATTCTCATCATCCACTGTTTCATCGGTCGGCGCTCAACCGAATACCCTTTGTCCTGCCACTCAGCCACCTCTTCGTTTGCGAGGACAGTGCCCAGCGCTTCACACCAGTTCACCGGGATCTCAGCGACATAGCACAGACGGAACTGCGCCAGGAAATCCTCCTGAGCCTTCTTCCTCATCTTCCTCCACTCAACGCCATTGAAATGCACCTCAACGGGCAGTCCTTGAGTCCCGCGTTGTTCGAGTTCACTAATGAGTGTTTCGATGGGCCGGGCCTTGTTGGCTCGCGGATCGAACCAGGAATTGTAAATCTTGAGGAAGATCCACTGCGTCCACTTGTAGTACTTCGGATCAGTCGTGTCCACCTCTCGTTCCCAGTCGTAACTGAGGCCGAGCATCTTAATCTGCCTGCGGAACGTGCTGATGTTCTGTTCGGTCGTGATACGAGGATGAATGTTCGTCTGCATTGCGTAGCGCTCTGCCGGCAGGCCGAATGCATCCCAGCCAATTGGGTGGAGCACATTGTACCCTTTCATCCGCCTGTGCCGACAAAGAATATCAGTAGCTGTGTAGCCTTCGGGATGACCGACGTGGAGCCCCGCACCGGAGGGATACGGGTACATGTCGAGGATGTATGCTTTCGGCTTGTCCGCCCGTATCTCAGTCCGAAAGGTCTTGTGCCGATCCCAGTACTGTTGCCACTTCGGTTCTATCTGTTGGAATGGATACGCCATAACCGGTCAATGTACCTTTGTGCCTTGACAAGACTTCCGAATCGCATTCTCTTCTTGATCTCATATGCCGATGCTCCGGCTTCGGCCATTGTCGCAGCAGCGGCATATCTCAATGAATGAGGTGTTATGTTGCGCCCATGCGTACCCTTGATCCCCGCAAGCCCAAAGTAGTAGTTCACCCTATCCCGAATACCCCTTGTTGTCATTCGCATGCCTCTCGTTCTATTTCCATCACTCATGAACAACGGCTGATTCTTGTTTCGCCCCGACCGGACGGCGAGGTAGCGGCTCAAGAGCATCGCCATATCCTTTTGCAGAATGACGACTTCGTTCTTTTCGTCTCTCCCCTTCCCCTGCACTCTCAACGCGCCCGTTTCGGACGAGGAGATGTAATCCGCCACGTCAGCTCTCACCAACTCAACTTCGCCCAAACCATACACCACCATGAGCTTCAGGATCA
>CAYHRX010000300.1:0-4839 GCA_964359075.1 uncultured Chitinophagales bacterium | reverse complement strand
GCCACCTGCATAGAGATCAGCCCCGGAAACAGTGAGGGCCCGAACCCAGTGGTTCATCCCGCTTCCGAGTGGCGACCACGTTGCACCATTCCATCTGGCAATGTAATTCGCCACAGAACCCCCCGCAGATGTGAAGGCGCCTCCAGCATAGAGATCGTTGCCAATCACCGCAAGTGCGCGTATCCAATCGTTCATTCCTGACCCCAGCGCCGACCATTCACTTCCATTCCATCTCGCCGCTCTGTTTACAGTGACTCCACCCGCCGTTGTGAACTCCCCTCCCGCATAGAGGTCGAACCCGCCCCCATTTCTTGGGACAACGGCAAGGGCATACACTGTATTGTCCACTCCGCTGCCAAGTGCGAACCAATTCCTCCCGTCCCATTTTGCGACTCTATTAACTGTTGCACCGCCTGCCGTAATGAACTCACCGCCGACATAGAGATCATTCCCTGCAATTGCGAGGGCATACACTGAAGAGTTCATGCCGCATCCCAAGCCCGACCACTGCATGCTGTCCCATCTGGCTATGTTTCGCGAAACAACACCTCCTGCAGTTGCGAAGAACCCACCGACATAGAGCGCGCTGGCGATAAAACCGAGGCAATACACAGAACCAACGACTCCGCCTCCGACCGCAACCCATGCGGTTCCGTTCCATCTGGCAATGGAATTCGCGTTGATCCCACCCGCTGAGGCGAAATTCCCGCCCGCATAAAGGTCATTCCCAAGAGTTGCGAGTCCATAGACAGGGCCGCCAACTCCATCACTCAGCGGTGACCATGATGTGCCATCCCATTTCGCAATCCGACTCGCGCTCAAGCTTCCTGCATGTGTGAAGGTTCCTCCGGCGTACAGCGTTCTCCCTCCTGTCTCAGTAGGCAGAATGAGGAGTGCCTGAACCCAACCGTCAGTCCCAGCGCCAAGGGCTGACCATTGGGTTCCATCCCACATCGCAACGCGGTTTGCACTGATTCCACCGGCGGTTGCAAACAAGCCGCCGGCATAGACCACTCTATTGCCTGCGCTGTCTGCACCGGCAATAGCGAGAACGGTTGAGTTCGTCCCATCACCAAGAGGCTCCCATTGGTTCGAACTCCACAGCGCTATGCGGTTTGCGTTTTGGCCACCTGCAGTTGTGAATCCTCCCCCCACGTAGAGATCGTTCTCCACGGCTGCAATCTCATACACATTTCCATTCGTGCCACTGTCAAGCGAGGACCAATGCGCTCCATCCCACTTTGCGATGTAGTTCGCGCTAACCTGACCAGCAATTGTAAAAGCGCCGCCAACATACAGGTCGTTTCCAATAACGGCGAGCGCTCGGACGGAACCATTGAGACCACCGTTAAGCGCAGACCAACGAGTGCCGTTCCACTTTGCGATGTAGTTCACAATAATACCGCCAACCTCGGTGAAGTCTCCCCCGACATAGAGATCAGTTCCATCAAGCCCATTGGACATAACTGCGACGGCCCGGACTGGTCCTGTCACAATACCTGGAACTATGAATCGATCATCCCAGTACACATCACTTGACTCCGTTTGGGCGTGTGCGGGCGAAGGATCGGGCATTGGAAGTGGAGACATGAGCACCGGTTCACCTGTAATCTCGGTGTCCTTCAAAGAAGTGGACTGAACGTTGCGAATGCTAATGTCCATCTGTCCCGCGGCCAAGGACAAAACAAATGCGACAATTGTAACCAAGAAGAAATATTTCACGGCTTCACCACTTCCAATGTCCTTCGCGACAACAAACAAAAAAGGCGTCCGCCAGACGCCTTTTTTCATTGTCAGATCTTGGAACTCTACGCTGGCACGACGGGAGAGCAGAACTCCTTGAACGTTTCCAGCAGGTGTTTCGAAATATGGAGTGCATCCCGACTCTCGATCTGAAAGCGTGGGATGAAATGAACCAACTTGCCATCTTTGAAGAACGCCATTGATGGCGATGACGGAGGGAAGCCTCCGATGTGTTGTCTCATGCGGGCTGTCGCTTCAATATCACCACCAGCGAATACCGTTGTGAGATGGTCGGGCTTCACCGGAGACTGCTGCAGGGCGATTGCGATGCCGGGTCGGGCCTTTCCTGCCGCACAACCACACACCGAATTAACCACGACGAAGTTGACACCCTTCAGCTCGCCGATTGCCTTGTCAACGTCTTCAATGGTTCTCAACTCCTTGAACCCGAGATGTGCTAATTCATCTCTGTACGGTTGAATCATTCTTGGATCGTACCGCATCTCTGCTTCCCTTCTTGCTATGTGAATGAACGGCTCAACAGACTCTACAAACTCTACGAACTCTACAACTCTATCCACAAACTACTAACTCATTTCCTCTTCCTCAAGTTCCCCTTCCCCTTCTTCATCGCCTTCCCCAGGGCCTTTCCCCTAGCTTTTGGCTTTGCCTTCGCCTTGACCCTCCTCGTCTGCTTTGCCGCTCGCTTCACAGCCTTCTTCCTTGCAGTTCGTCTTACAGGCTTGGGATTTGGCTTCGGTGATGCAACAGCCGACTTTTTCTTCAACTGAGCGGCAATCAGGTTGAGTGCACTCCCGGCCTTGAACCACTCAATCTGGTTCTCGTTGAACGTGTGGCTCAACAGGCATTCATCCTCGGTTCCATCGGAGTGCTTGAGGATGAGGCGCAATGGAACACCCGGTGCGAACGTTGTGAGACCAATGATGGAAGCCTTGTCATCTTCACGCACCTTGTCGTAGTCTGCCGGATTAGCAAACGTCAGGGGCAGCATGCCCTGCTTCTTCAGATTCGTTTCGTGGATCCTCGCGAAGCTCTTCGTGATGATGGCCTTTCCACCGAGCCATCGAGGCTCCATGGCAGCATGTTCGCGGCTTGATCCTTCCCCATAGTTCTCGTCTCCGAAAACAATCCAGCCGGTGCCTTGCGCTTTGTAGTCGCGTGCGACGGCAGAGAAGTCCTTGGTCTCCCCAGTGAAGACGATCTTCCCCCGCCCCGTTTCTCCCGTGAATGCATTCACCGCACCGATAAACATGTTGTTGGAGATGTTATCGAGGTGACCGCGGTACTTCAGCCACTTGCCGGCCGGTGAGATGTGGTCTGTAGTGCACTTTCCTTTTGCCTTGAGCAGAAGGGGCAAATCAATGTAATCATTCCCATCCCAGGCCGTGAATGCCGTCAGCACCTGCAGCCGGTCGCTTGCCGGACTGATGTCAACTGAGATCCGAGCACCGTTCTTCGCAGGAGCAACATAGCCACGTTCGCCTGACTTGAAGCCTCTCTTCGGAAGCTCATCGCCGCTCGGGGGTTCGAGCTTGACGAGCTCTCCTTTCTCATTCACCAACGTATCCGTAAGGGGGTTGAACGTAAGCCGTCCCGCGAGCGCGAGCGCTGTGACAATCTCAGGACTTGCCACGAACGCATGCGTATCCGGGTTGCCGTCATTTCGCGCCGCGAAGTTGCGGTTGAAGGAGGTGATGATGGAATTCCTGTCTCCCTTCTGCACGTCATGCCGCTTCCACTGTCCGATGCATGGGCCGCAGGCATTCGCCAACACCGTCCCGCCGATATCGGTCAGCGTCTTCAGATGTCCATCACGCTCGATGGTTGCGCGGATTTGCTCCGAACCGGGAGTGATCGTAAATTCCGACTTCGCCTTTAGTCCCTTACCCAGCGCTTGACGCGCAACGCTGGTCGCCCGCTCAATATCCTCATAGCTTGAGTTTGTGCAGCTTCCGATAAGTGCGACACGCAGTTCTTCAGGGTAGCTGTTGCTGCGTACTGCCTGACCAAACTCCGAGATCTTCCAGGCCTTGTCGGGGGTAAACGGCCCATTCACCATCGGCTCGAGCTCCGAGAGATTGATCTCGATGACCTGGTCGTAATACTTCTCTGGCAATTCAAGCACTTCCATATCTGGCACGAGCCACTGTGCAACCGCATTGGCCATCTCAGCAACCTTTGCCCGACCTGTTGCCTTGAGATACTCTGCCATCCTGTAGTCATATGGGAAGATGGATGTGGTCGCACCGACTTCAGCACCCATGTTGCAGATTGTTCCCTTCCCGGTAGCGGAGATCGACCGAGTCCCTTCTCCAAAGTACTCGATGATGGCGCCTGTTCCGCCCTTCACTGTGAGGATTCCGGCGACTCTGAGAATCACATCCTTCGCAGAAGACCAACCGTTCAGGTTTCCCGTCAGCCGCACGCCAATGATCTTCGGGAACTTCAGCTCCCACGGCATCCCAGCCATTACATCAACGGCATCAGCTCCCCCAACTCCGATGGCAATCATGCCCAGTCCACCGGCGTTCGGCGTATGTGAATCCGTCCCGATCATCATGCCGCCGGGGAACGCGTAGTTCTCAAGCACGACCTGGTGAATGATGCCGGCGCCGGGCTTCCAGAATCCGATCCCATGCTTGCTCGAGACAGTCGCGAGGAAGTCGTATACTTCCTTGTTATCCGTGAACGCTTGTGCAAGATCCTGCACCGCACCCAGTTCGGCTTGAATAAGATGATCGCAATGCACTGTGCTGGGAACCGCAACGGTCGGAATACCCGCCGACATGAACTGCAGCAGCGCCATCTGCGCCGTGGCGTCCTGCATCGCCACTCTATCGGGTGCAAGCTCAACGTATGACTTGCCCCTTTCCGCGGCAACTTTGGGTGGCCGCCAGAAATGAGAGTAGAGCACTTTCTCCGTCAGATTAAGCGGACGTCCAAGCATCTTGCGGACAGCCTTGAGTCGACCTGGAGTTCGTGCATAGACTCTTTCAATCAAATCAAGATCGAATATCATGGCACGAGTTCAATGAGCAAGTGCAACACTATGGGATAAGATTTGCAATATTTGTT
>CAYHRX010000299.1:0-4850 GCA_964359075.1 uncultured Chitinophagales bacterium | reverse complement strand
ATCTTCGTGGTGATCGATGCTCTTGAGCATCTGGATGACTTCATCGACAAGCAGGCAACCACGACCGTTGTTGCCCTCTACTATTTCTACTTTATCCCCGAGATCATCAAGCTGATCATGCCGGTGGCGCTGCTTCTGGCAAGTCTTTTCGTCACGGCTCGGATGTCGACACAGTTCGAGCTGACGGCCATGAAGTCCAGCGGCATCAGCCTCTACATGATCATGGTCCCCTATGTGATCGTCGCTTTCATAGTCAGCACGGCGTCCGTGTACTTCAACGGATGGGTTGTGCCACTGGCCAACAAGAAGAAGTTCCACATCGAGCGGGTGTACCTGCACAAAGATCCAATCGCAATGTATGCCGCCAACATCTACTTCCAGGACAGCCCAACGCGCATCCTCTCCATCGGGTACTTTGACGAAACACGCAACACCGCGACACGTGTGAGCATCCAGGACTTCAGCGACACGAATCTGACCGTGGTTGTTGGCCGTGTCGATGCATTCAGCATGGTGTGGGATACGACGGCACGCTCGTGGATTCTGATGCAAGGTACGCGGCGGTGGTTCAACCAGGGCAAGGAGCGACTGGAGGAATTCACTTCGTCACCGGCGGGACGACTCCACTTCGATCCGGACGACTTGAGGAAGAAGCAGGAGAAGCCTGATGAGATGGACTACTACACGATGAAACAGTTCATTGAGAACCAGCAGCGGGCTGGACAGGATGTAGCGCGGTGGCAGGTGGACTTTTACAGCAAAGTGTCGTTCCCGTTCGCCTCGGTGATTGTAGTGCTCTTCGGCGTCCCCTTCTCTTCGATCCGAAGGCGCGGCGGCGTGGGAGTGCAGCTGGGAATCAGCCTGCTGATCTGCTTTATCTATCTCATCTTCATGAAGGTGAGCCAGGTGTTCGGCTACAACGGCGATATCAATCCTTTGCTCACAGCCTGGATAGCCAACATTCTCTTCCTCGCCGCAGCGGTCTATGTGATGATGCGAGTGCCGAAGTAGGCAATCGACGTACCACAGCGCGGCAAAGCCCCAACCAAAGATTTCTCCACGAATAAACACGAATTTGCACGAAGGAAAGAAAAATAGGATTAGTGAGGATTCGTGCAGATTCGTGGACAAGGTTTTTGCTCTCGGAATGTTGCTCAGAAAACGAGATTCTACAACCTTGTTATACAATGCGTTGTCCCCGCTGAATGCGACCGTAAACCGGAGCATCAAGTCCGAGATCGCCTCACACGGCACAGAATCTCCAACCACATGCAGTTTTTCCTTGACATCTCCATCGCCGTACGCTATATTTGCGACGGCGACCGAATTCTTGCGAGCCGCGCCTCACAAATAACTGCAAGGCTTTCATGAACAAAATGGAGGGTTCTGTGAAGGTACGTTTTGCAGTTCTTTCCCTTGCCTTAGCCTCGCTTGCATGCGAGGAAGCCACACCCCCACCATCCGGCACACTCGGCAAGCGTAACTACACCTGGTCATACGATACACTTAGCTACCCGGGCAGTTATCAGACGAACATGCAGAGCGCCTTCGGCACCAGCGCAAGCAATGTGTATGTGGTTGGCCACAACGATACACGCTACGGCAAGATGTACAAATACAATGGCCAGTATTGGGCGCCGGTGGATCTCACTCACATAAGAACCGGAGCCCTAGAGGATATTCACGGTACTGGACCAAGTGACATTTGGGCTGTTGGCTCGGAGTTGTTTCTTGATCCAACCACAGGACGAATACTTGATTCAACGCTTGTCATTCGGTTCAACGGCACAACCTGGCAACGAGTGATCACACCGCGGCGCAGGAGTCTGTTCGCTGTCTGGGCTGCTTCACCCACTTCCGTTTGGGCAAGCAGTGCCGACGGATATGTACTGCGGTTCGATGGCAGCAACTGGATGGTGTACGACTTAGGAAGGCAGTACTTCTGTTCCTCCATCGCTGCGCTCTCCCCTAATGAAGCATACATGATGGGTCACGTTTCGGACTGGGCTCCACCGGTTGACTCTTCCGGCAGTTTTCTGTTCAGGTTTGACGGAAGCAATTGGCGAAGAATTGACTCGGTGATGAATACTCCGGGAGCGCCCCCAGCATCACTCGGCGCTGGCTTGTACGCATGGAATGGTTTGCTATATTCATTAGGCCCCAATGTCTATCGTCGCAGCGGAAATGCATGGGCCAAACTTGCGAATGCACAGGTCGGACACATGTGGCAAAGCGGTCCCAATAACATTGTCGCAGTGGCGCCTGCTGTTTGGCATTACAATGGCATCGACTGGCAAGAGTTTACACACCTCTACGCATTATCGTTTTGGTTCGATTGCTACACAGACGGAGAGGAAGTATTCATCGTAGGCAACGATAATTCAAAGAGTATAATCTTGCATGGTAAGTGAGGTCAGCTGCAATGCAGCTTGTTGGGGGTAGTACCATTTGATGATAGCAGGTATCATAATCGACATTTTGGTTCCCGACCGGGAGTGATTTCTATGCGCAAGCTCACCGATATACTATCTCTACTGGCGACTCTGTGGCTTCTATCAGTTGCCAGCTCAGTCGTCTTCGCACAAGGGCCGCAACATGATACTCTTTATAGGTCAGCGCGACAAGCTGGCGCAAAAATCAGTGTTGAAGGTGTTGGTTTTGACCTTTGCCTGTTCGACCATTTGGGATTAGATGCAACTTCCTTCATTATCTACAATGCAGCCAAGGCTCGTTTCCTTATTCTCTCAAAGAACGCTACCCCCATCGTCGGGGTTGGTGTTGGAGGCCGTTCGGCCGGTCCAGGAGGAAGTGATGGCAGAGAGTGGACGGTACTATTTGTTGGTTGGGAGCACGGATACGAAAGCATCTTCTTCCAATTCATTGTACAATATCCCGTGTATAAGAGCATTGGAGGTGGAACGTCACCTTTTCCGTTGAACGTGGCAATAGGTATCAGATTCTAGGAAAGGAGAAAAACCGAAACTGACAATAACAAGGTCCCGTTCCGGTGACTCTAACGTCGGAACCAGAAGACATCCAAAGCCAAAGACTACGAATCGGATACTGCAGTTTAGTGGAGACCGCTCGCGCGTCAATAAGTCTCAATTATTCATTTCGAGTAAAACACAAGGAGGAAAAGCCATGAGAACGTCTTTACTTGCCCTGAGCCTATTGTTGAGGGTTAGTCTTACGTATTGTGAAACAGAGCAAGAGCAATGGGTCCATCAGTACGTTGTTATTCAAGCTTACCAACTTTTACGCCAACACCTCGGATTTGATGTCCCGATTATGCAAGATCACGTCGGCGCTTATGAACAGGGAGATGGGGCATTTAACCCGGGTGGGCTGATTAGTACAGGCGCGTATCGTGAAGATGTGGAGGATATCGTGTGGGGCTACGGGGCACCATTTGGCTGGAACACGACAAACACTCACTTTTGGGATCCTGACAATGGAGATGATTCTCATTTTCAGGTTATCCCCACTCAAGCTGTTTATGAGAATGCTTATACAAAGGCGCGGCGCTTCATTTACGGAGGCTACGAATTGCGGGTTTTCTATCCAGGTAACGGTATAACTGAGGCATATAGTGCTCCATCATATCTCCCCGAGTATTACACAACTGGAACAATCTTCTACCGAGGCTTTTACGACATCCAAGGTGAGTTCACAGAAAGGAACTTCTGGGTAACTAGTTCTCAAGGATTCCGTGACAGAGTTGTTTGGGAAATCTTAGGACGCGTTGCACACCTGTTAGCGGATGTTGGTACTCCTACACATGCCCATTATGATCAGCACGATCCAGTGTTTGGAGGTACTGATCTCTATGAATCTGAAATGGGTAGTCAATACGTGAACTACGATTACAATCTGGCTCAGGGACTTTGGGGCCTTATCGATGTTACGGGAGAATCAAACCCTTTGAAATACTTGTTTTACACAACTGCTCAAATCGCTGATCATTACCCAAGCAATGATGTCGGAGGCGATAATGGCTGGGGAATAAACGAGCCATTTACTAATTATCAGGGGCTGTCAGATCGAATCACTATCCTCGGACCAATTCCAAGTGGAGCCTATACTCCACAAATTGCTCATCGGTCCTTCACTTATAGTATCTCCACCACGGCCGGTTTGTTGCACTGGTTTGCTGTTGAGGCTGGGCTTATCACAAGAACAATAGTGAAAAACGATTTTAATTCTGGCACCGTGAAGATCAACGGCGAAACCAAACCGTCAGGTACAATCTTGTTCATGCTCAATGGAACGACAGTGAATTTGGATAACACAAGCCCACAGTTGGTCGGAGATTATTCAAGATATTTCTGGCAATGGCATAAACTCGATGCCGTCAATAATATCGTTGAGACTCACGATGTTATTTGGTGGTCTGTTCCTTTTGAGGGTAAACAAACGTACAATGCCCGATTCCATAGAGGTTTCGTAATCTCAGTCACGGATCCTCAATACATAGAGACTGGAAGTGGAGGGGGGTATAGGATCAATAATGGTGGGAACGTTGTTGCCAACTGGGGGACAACATTCATTGAAAACATTTCTTCGCCTATACTCCTCGAAGCAGTGCCACCGAGCGACTGGGTATTTGGCTACTGGAGTGATGGCAGCACAATGAATCCGAGGCAGCTCATCCCAACTGATCACACCACCCTCTACGCAACATTCAAGCTCCATCTCAAATCAAACTCTTCAACTGCGACAGCGCCGAACAGCCAACGCAAGGTCATTCGAGATGCAGATGGCAGGTATCATGCGGTGTACGAGTCAGGAGGCGAGATTTTCTACTTAGTCTCTGCCGACAACGGGAATACCTGGTCAAATGAAATGATCCT
>CAYHRX010000298.1:0-4870 GCA_964359075.1 uncultured Chitinophagales bacterium | reverse complement strand
GCAAGGAGTATCCGATCGTGATCGGCGGTGAGAGAATTTTCACACCCAACAAATTCAACTCGTACAACCCGTCCAAAGCAAGTGAAGTCGCTGGTGTGTTCCAGAAAGGCGACGAGACTTTTGCCAACAAGGCGATGGATGTCGCGGTTGCCAAGTTCGAGGAGTGGAAGAGCGTCCCAGCAAAGACGCGAGCTGACTATCTCTTCAAAGCTGCGAAGCTGATGCGCAAGCGGAAATTCGAGCTGAATGCAGTGATGATGTTTGAAGTCGGCAAGACCTGGCCGGAAGCAGACGCTGACACTGCCGAGGCGATTGACTTCCTCGAGTTCTACGGCCGTGAGATGCTGCGCTACGGGACTGACCAACCGGTGGTCAGGAATCCGGGCGAGAAGGGGAAGCTCGTGTATCTCCCGCTCGGCGTTGGCGTGGTTATCCCGCCATGGAACTTTGCCCTGGCGATTCTCACGGGCATGACTTCTGCGGCTATCGTCACGGGCAACACCGTGGTGCTGAAGCCATCAAGCGACTCGCCGCTCAGCGGATGGAAGTATTTTGAGATCATGGAAGAGGTCGGTCTCCCTGCCGGTGTTCTAAACTTCGTCAGCGGGCCGGGCGGTGCAGTGGGCGATACGCTCGTGATGCATCCAAAGACGAGGTTCGTCTCGTTTACCGGCTCGAAGGAAGTCGGTATTCACATCAACGAGGTGGCGGCAAAGGTTCAGCCCGGACAAGTCTGGCTGAAGCGTGTGGTTGCAGAAATGGGTGGCAAGGATTCCATCGTCGTTGATGAGGGTGTGGACCTTGAGGAAGCGGCGCAGGGTGTGACAGTCTCGGCGTTTGGATTCCAGGGACAGAAGTGTTCGGCGTGTTCGAGAGTGATCGTTCATGAGAAGGTGTACGACAAGTTTGTGGACATCCTGGCAAGGAAGGCTGACGCACTCAAAGTGGGTGATGCGACTGATCCGACCAACTATATGGGGCCGGTGGTGAACAAGCGCTCACAGGAGAGCATCACATCGTATATCAACAAGGGAATTAGTGAAGGCGGGCGTCTTGTTGCCGGTGGCACAACCGCAGACTCAAATGGCTACTTCATCCGTCCGACCGTGATTGCGGATGTTGACCCGAAGGCGACGATTGCCCAGGAGGAGATCTTCGGACCAGTGCTGGCGGTGATAAAGGCAAAGGACTTTGATGAGGGGCTGAAGATTGCCAACAACACAGAGTTCGGTCTGACCGGCGCCGTCTACACCAAGAACAAGAAACGGCTGGAAAAGGCGGAGAAGGAGTTCTTCGTTGGCAACCTGTATCTCAATCGGAAGTGCACCGGGGCGCTGGTCGGTGTTCATCCGTTCGGCGGATTCAACATGAGCGGCACGGATTCGAAGGCGGGTGGAAGAGATTATCTTTTGCTGTTCTTGCAGGCGAAGTCGATCGCCGAGAAAATTAGGAAATGACAAATCTGTCGGAGGCTGAATGAAAGTTCACGAGTACCAGGGCAAAGAAATTCTCAAGAAGTTCAACGTTGCGGTTCCGAAGGGCCGGGTTGCGTTCTCGGTTGAAGAAGCAGTGCAAGTGGCGCAAGAGCTTGGCGGCAGCGTGTGGGTCGTGAAGGCGCAGATCCATGCCGGTGGCCGGGGCAAAGGCGGTGGCGTGAAAGTCGCCCGCAGCGTCGAGGAAGTACGACAGCTTGCCGGCCAAATCCTCGGCATGACGCTGGTGACTCATCAGACGGGACCCGAAGGGAAAGTTGTGAAGCGTTTGCTCATCGAGCAGGGCATCAACATTGCAAGGGAGTTGTACCTTGGTGTCACGCTGGATCGTGCATCGTCACGCAATGTTGTGATGGCTTCGACCGAAGGCGGCGTTGAGATCGAGAAGGTGGCGGCGGAAAGCCCGGAGAAGATCCTTAAGGAATTCGTTGACCGCACGCAGGGCCTCCAGCAGTACCAGGCGCGCAAACTTGCGTTTGGTCTGGGTCTGACGGGTGATGCGTTCAAGAATGGAGTGAAATTTCTTCTGGCGCTGTACCGTGCATACGAAGAAATGGACTGCTCTCTGGCCGAGATCAATCCACTCGTTGTCACTACCGAGGGAAGCGTACTGGCGCTCGATGCGAAGATGAACTTCGATGACAACGCACTCTACCGTCATCCGGAGCTTGCAACGTTGCGCGACCTTGATGAGGAGGATCCGCTGGAAGTCGAGGCTTCCAAATCCAATCTCAACTACATCAAACTTGACGGCAACGTCGGATGCATGGTGAACGGTGCGGGTCTGGCGATGGGAACAATGGACATCATCAAGCTCGCCGGTGGTGAGCCTGCGAACTTCCTCGATGTGGGCGGCGGAGCCAGTGCAGAGACTGTTGAGGCGGGATTCAAGATCATCCTTGCTGATCACCACGTGAAGGCGGTGCTCATCAACATCTTCGGCGGGATTGTCCGTTGCGACCGTGTTGCAACCGGCGTTGTTGAGGCGGCGAAGAAGGTGCATGTGAGCATACCGGTCGTCGTTCGACTGGCTGGGACGAACGCCGAGCTTGCGGGAGAGATTCTAAGGAATTCAGGTCTGAACTTCCTTGTTGCGACAAGTCTGAAGGAGGCGGCGGAGAAAGTGACCCAGGCGATAAGAAACTGATTGCTGAAGCTGGGGCTGAATGTCAGATGAACGCTAACGCCAACTACGAAGCCGTCATTGGACTTGAAGTCCACGCCCAGATGCTCACGGAGACGAAGGCATTCTGCGGCTGTCCGACGACGTTCGGGGAAGAACCTAATACCAACGTGTGCCCTGTCTGTCTTGGCATGCCGGGCACGCTGCCGGTGTTGAACATCGGCCTCGTCGAGTTCGCCATGAGGTTGGGGCTGGCCACCGACTGCAAGATCGCGCCGAAGTCCATCTTTGCGCGCAAGAACTACTTCTATCCCGACCTCCCCAAGGGCTACCAGATCTCCCAGTACGAAGAGCCCATCTGCTCGGACGGATACATCGACATTGAGCTTGAAGTTGGAACGAAGAAGAGGATCGGCATCACTCGAATCCACATGGAAGAGGACGCAGGCAAATCCATCCACGACGTCGGTGCTGACACGCTGGTCGACGTGAATAGATGCGGTGTTCCGCTCATCGAGATTGTGAGTGAACCGGACATGCGCTTACCGCGGGAGGCGTATCTGTATCTCTGGAAGATGCGTCAGCTCGTGACGTATCTTGGCATCTGCGATGGGAACATGGAAGAGGGGAGCCTGCGCTGTGATGCGAACGTGTCCGTCCGGCGGAAGGGAGAGGCGAGGTTCGGTACAAAGACCGAAGTGAAGAACATGAACTCGTTCCGCTACGTTGAACGCGCGCTGGAGTTCGAGATCAACCGGCAGATCCAGCTGATCGAAGACGGCGAGAAGGTGGTACAGGAGACATTGCTGTGGGATGCGGATCAGAACGCTGCATTCCCAATGCGCAGCAAGGAAGAGGCGCACGACTACCGGTACTTTCCCGACCCCGACTTGGTACCAGTGCTTGTGGATGAGAAGTGGATTGAGCGAGTCCGGGCGGACTTGCCTGAGCTCCCGACGCCCCGACGTGATCGCTACGTCAATATGCTTGGTCTCCCGAAGTACGATGCGGAGGTGCTTACGACCGAAAAGGGAACCGCCGACTATTTCGAGCAGACTCTCTCTCGGCTCTGCGCCATCAACCAGAAGTCTCCCCGAGAGAATGCCAAGGCCGGGAGCAACTGGGTCATTACCGATGTCCCGAGGGTTGTTGGTGAGCGAAAGATCGACATCAGAGATTTCAAGATATCACCAAGGAATCTCGCCTCAATGATCGGCCTCATCCACGATGGCACTATCAGCGGCAAGATGGCCAAAGATGTCTTTGAGGAGATGCTGACGTCGAATCAGGATCCCAAGTCAATCGTCGAAGCGAAAGGACTGATCCAGGTTTCCGATACATCGGCGATCGGGAAGGCTGTTGATGACATCCTTTCATCCAACCGCCCTCAAGTGGAGAAATACCTCGGTGGCAACGAGAAGATATTTGGCTTCTTTGTTGGTGAGACAATGAAAGTGATGAAGGGGAAAGCCAACCCCAGGATCGTGAATGATCTCCTGAAAAAGAAGCTTGAAAAGCTGAGGACTCGATAGAGTTCAAATCCCAAATCCCAAATCCCATATCACAGATAGAACCTATGCGCAAACAACTCATCGCCGGCAACTGGAAGATGTTCAAAGACCTCGTCGAAACCGCAGAGTTGGTCAACGGCCTGAAGACCCAGATGACTTCGATTGATTCAAATGTGACTGTGGCGATCTGTCCTCCATTCACATCACTGGCCGTCGCTGCGAATCTTCTCAAAGACTCTCCCATCAGGCTCGGTGCCCAGAACATGTCCGAGCACGATGAGGGCGCGTACACGGGGGAGATATCGTGGAAGATGCTGAAGTCCGTTGGGTGTGAGTATGTGATTCTTGGCCATTCCGAGCGGCGACAGTACTTCGGAGAAACCAATGAGCTCATCAATGCGAAAGCCAGAAAGGCACTCGCCAATGGACTGAGGCCGATCATCTGCGTTGGGGAGACGCTGGAGCAGCGGGAGAAGGGTGTCACCAGCCAGATCATCACGACGCAGGTCAAAGGAGTGCTGGCAGGGTTGAGCTCCCAGGATATGGATCGGGCTACGATAGCGTACGAACCCGTTTGGGCGATCGGGACGGGGAAGAACGCCACGCCGGTCCAGGCACAAGAGGTTCATCTCGAAGTCCGGAAGCTCATCGGCCAACTGTACAACTGGGGGGTTGCGGAAAAGGTCCTCATCCAATATGGGGGGAGTGTCAAGCCCGATAACGCGGCCGAGCTGCTCGCCCAA
>CAYHRX010000297.1:0-4898 GCA_964359075.1 uncultured Chitinophagales bacterium | reverse complement strand
CCTAATTCCTGGGAATCTGTTGCATGCGATGCAGGGCAGGTGTATTACAATGGGACGACATACATGATGTTCTACACAGGATTTGATGGTGCGTCATACAACGTGGGGCTTGCTACTTCAACAGACGGATTTCATTGGACGAAGCATTCCTCTAATCCTGTGTTGCGCCGGGGCCAACCCGGTAGCTGGGATCAGACATCTGTTCACGGCAACGCACTGATTGTGCGAAATGGCGTCTTCTATCTATTCTATACCGGTTCTCCCGGAAATTCCCTCGGCTTCGCAACATCCGCTGATGGAATCAACTGGATCAAGTTCTCCGGGAACCCGGTATTCTTGCCGGGATCAGGAGGAAGTTGGGAGAGCCAGATTTCCCTTGGCTCCATGATTCTTCAGAACAACCAGATCGAGTACTGGTACACTGGCTATGGAGGATCTCGCTGGCAAATCGGACGTGCCTTCTCTCAACTCATCTCGCAGTCCGACCTGAACGCACCAGCCCGAACCGATCTGAAGGGCTACGGCCTAACCCAAATCTACCCAAACCCTGCCAACCCTTACGCAGTGATCCAGTACAGCCTGCCAAGTGACGGACATGTAACACTCAGAATCTATGACGCACTTGGACGGGTTGTTGAGACATTAGTGGAAGAACAGAAACGTTCTGGGACCTATACTCATACTTGGAGCCCGCGCAACCTCGCAAGCGGAGTCTATTGGTGTAGAATGACGTCGGGAAGTTATTTTGCGTCGCAGAAGATGGTCTATCTCAAGTAACAACCCTTCACCATACCGGCTACCTGCTATTCTGTGCTGCTGTCATCCTCGGTGTTTGACAGCAGCATTTGTTTTGAATGTGCTGGTTTGCTTTTGCATGGCAGATTAGGTTGGACTTTCATATCTTGTTGGAAATCCCGGCACAGAATCCAAGTTCCCAAGAATGATCAAGATCGCCCTAGTTCGCGGGCACCACCTTTCGAAAGAAGAGACCCTTTCGTATGAACCGCTGAGGAATGAGTTTGAGTTTGTCTGCTTCTCATCCGATAATCCTTGGTTTGACCATTCCGAAATCGTGTTCCCGATTGTAGAAGTTGCTTCTGTCGAGAAACTCTTCCACTTTCTGCCGGTCAATCTCAGCAGACGTTCCTTTGGGGTTTTAGATCATTTCCTAGGCGCAGGCCAATGGATGTATGGACTGGATCGCAAACTCAAGGGTTTTAATATTGTCCACACATCGGACTATTGTCACTTCTTCAGCTACCAAGCAGCGCTTGCAAAAAAGAGACTTGGTTACAAATTAGTCGCGATTCACTATGATAACATCCCGTTTGCACGCGATGACAAGCCGGTCGCTCGTCATATTAAGTACGAACTGTATGATAAGGCAGACGCCTTGTTTGCGATGAGCGAACGAGCACGGGAGTCATTACTCCTTGAGGGGGTTGACCGGAGGAAGATATCCGTGATCGGAAATGCAATTGATACAAAGAAATTCACGCCTCGCGAGGACAACAACCCGGAATGGCGACAGCAATACAGCATCGCGCTACACGACACGGTCATACTCTTTGTTGGCCGCCTTCATGAATCAAAAGGTGTCTTCGAGCTTGTCTACGCCGCAAAGAAATTGGTAAGTGATCCGGATATCGATAGTACTCGTCTTCATTTCATAATGGCAGGCGAGGGGCCGCGCCACAATGACGTGAACTCTCTCATTAATCGCCTCAACTTGCAGAACCACGTAACGCTCATTGGCAGAGTGGCTCACTCCGAGATTCATCAACTTCACTCGATGGCTGACGTATTTGCACTGCCAAGCATAGCGATGAGGTACTGGCAGGAGCAATTTGGCATTGTCCTCATTGAAAGCATGGCCTCCGGCAAAGCGATCGTGAGCACGTGTTCCGGCTCGATTCCTGAGGTCGTCGGTGATTCCGCGATTCTGGTTCAGCCGAACGATCATTATTCCCTCTACCTTGAACTCAAGAAGCTTGTCCTTGACAAGAAGTTGCGACACCAGCTTGGGATGAAAGCGAGGGCTCGCGCAGTCCAATGCTTCTCACAAGAAGTGATTGCAGATAAGCTCAGGAACGCATACTTGACTGTTGTGGAACGCTCATGAGTTCAGCAGAAGACCAACTGTACAACGTCATCTGGCAGGAAAAACTCAAGCGTGAAGTAGCCGACCTGTCTGCCGACGGTGCACTTCGCACATCTTCGGCACTGCCAATGATCGAAACCGGTGACCGTATTATCGACATCGGATGCGGAGAAGGATCGCTTGGCGTCCAAATCCATGATCGCTACAGAGAAGTATATGGCATCGACATTTCCGAAGAGGCTGTTCGGATCGCTAAGCAGAATGGGATCATCGCAAGTCGCGTGAACCTCAATGTCGAGAACGCTCCATTCTCAGATTCCTTCTTCGATGCAGCTGTTACACTCGACGTTATTGAACATGTGTTTGATCCAATCCGGTTTGTTAGAGAGATCCATCGCGTTCTTGCCCCGGGCGGATATGTTGTCATCTCCACACCAAATATTCGTAAGGTGCAACGTATCCTCACTCTGATCAAGGGGAGATTTCCCCACACGTCATACGACCCTGTTGGTTTCGATGGGGGGCACCTGCATTACTTCACGTCGCAGGATTTGAAGGACATGCTCACGGCCAACGGCTTTACGGTTGAAATGGTTGATGGCATCTGTGGTGATCGTCGCTCATGGAAGTACAAACTTGTTGTGGGTGTACTCGGACATGGTTTTGAGAAGGAGTTTCTTAGCAGCGCCGTCATCGTCAAGGCCAGAAAACCATCACACTGAATCGAGTCATCTCTTGCTCCTAAACCCATCCCACCTTGAACACGAATCGATTCTCGCGTCTCTCACAAGCGCCCGTCCTTACTTCACGGGCACCGTTTTGGATTTAGGCTGCGGGGATCAACCATACTCCGCCATCATCAGGAAAGGGGTTGCCGCATACATCGGTACAGACATATCTCTCGCCCATACACCGCCACCAGATGTCTGCTCAGATTCACTCGAGCTTCCTTTCAAGAACAATAGCTTTGACACTGTCGTGTCTACGCAGGTTATTGAGCACGTGAGGAATCCATTTGCTATGATGTATGAAATCGCTCGGGTGTTGAAGCCGCGAGGACACGTGGTGCTGACCGCTCCACAGCTTTGGCCGCTTCATGAGGAGCCATACGATTTCTTCCGCTACACTAAGTATGCTCTTGAGCTACTGGCTAACCAACACGGACTCGACGTCGTTTACATAAAAGAACGGGGCGGTGCGATAGCTGCACTCGGTCAGATGATCAGCATTCTTTTGTATGATCGGTTTGCGAAGGGCGCGTTTCAGCGAGCGCTCACGAAATGCATCTGCGTTCCTTTGCTATATGGTTGTGGGATGCTGGACAGGCTGTGGTTTAACCCGAAGCTGACACTCGGATACGTGATGGTAGCCCGAAAGCCATGACAGCTGTGGACCAGAAACGAATCGTCTTCTACACCGAAAGCCCGGTCAGTGGTGGCGTTTCTGCTGTTGTGGAGGCAATTGTGTTAGCGGCAACGTCATCCTATAATTGCACCGTTGTATGCCAAGATGGCCAGACCCTGCGCATTTGGGGAGAGAAGCTTAGGATGCACAACGTTGCCGTCGCATATACTGCCCTCAGGAACAAGGCTGACATCCTCGGATGGTTCGAGCTGCCGGCTCTCATAAGCATCTACCGCATATTTCGCCAAGCCGATCTAATTCATTTCCATCTCCACACAACATTCTCATGCCTGCCGGCGATATTCATTGCAAAACTTCTGGCAGGCAAGACCGTTGTTATAACAGAGCACTACATCGCTCAGCTACGGTTCATACGAAACAGACGCCTCTCCTTTCCTTTGACACTATTGCGTGAATTGGTACTCGTAACAAAACTCATCTCTAAGAAATTGTCGCTGCGGTGCGTCAGCCACGTTGTGACTGTATCAAACGCAAATCGGCAATCCTTTCTTTCAACGCTTGGCGGGAAGTATAGGGACAAGGTCACGTCAATTCCCAACGGCGTCGATGTTGAACGATTCTCCTCGGTGTCGGCGGCACATCCCCCCGCAACTGAAAGCGAACCTCCGATCGTTACAACTATCGCTGGATTGAATAACCAAAAGGGTCACGAATATCTTATCCGCGCAATCCCTCAGATCAGGCACTATTGTCCCGAGGCAAGATTTGTATTTGCGGGAGAAGGACACCTCCGGGACTCACTCGAAGCACTCGCCCACACCGAAGGAGTAGCGGAAACAATTACATTTGCTGGTCAAGTAGAAGACGTACGACCGCTGTTGGCCGGTTCTACCCTGGTTGTCCTCCCATCATTGTTTGAAGGAATGCCAATTAGTATTTTGGAAGCGATGGCCGCCGGCAGAGCAGTCGTGGCAACGAACGTAGATGGCACAGCTGAGGTTGTGGTTGACGGAGTCACTGGATTTCTTGTCCCACCGAAGGACCCACATCACCTCGCTCAGAAGATCGTCCGCCTGCTCCAGGATGCCGCTTTGAGAGAAACTTTCGGACGAAAAGGGCAGGAGCACATCAAAGACGAATTCTCCATTGAACACATGGCTCGTCGCTATCTTGATCTCTTCAATCAAACGCTGAGCCCATAAAATAGTGCCTAACATTTACACACCTTGAAATCGGTCATCATCTACAACGCCAGCTGGCACACATTCGGCGGTGGCGAGAAGTACATCTGCACGTTTACCGATGTGCTCTCGAAGACGGGCAACTATGATACCACGCTGCTGGTGGATAAGCCTTCGATCACGAAGGATGCCTTGAGCCGCTATTTCAACCTCAGTCTCGAAAGGTTGCACATACAGCCGGCGACGCCCAG
>CAYHRX010000296.1:0-4899 GCA_964359075.1 uncultured Chitinophagales bacterium | reverse complement strand
GTCGTTCGACGGAGAAATCCGATGGCTGCTGGACAACCCGGGTATGCCGGCTGTGGCGAACTTCCGTGTCCGCAGCAAAAATGGGATGGACGAACTGGAGGTATTCCCGAACCAATCATTCTTCTGGACGACAAACCAGATGATACTTGGGATGTTCCCGGTTGGCTCGCGGTACTTTGGGGCCGAAGTCCGACCGCCTGTTGGACCAATTGATGCACTCAAGAGAATTGTGGTGCCTCGCTTCAGGAAGAAGCTTGAAGGACTAAACGTCGCTTCTGAAGACCATCTCCCCGATCTTGCTCAAACTCTTGGCGCAGGTGTGCAGAACCAGCCTGGAATTACTTCCGGGGCAGACGGTGCAAGGATACGGATCGAGTACACGAAGAACGGGCTTAGAATGGAGGAGGAGATATACACCGTCGTGGAGTCATTCTCGTTTCCCATTCAAACAATGTACGGGACCGTGACAAATACGATGTGGACCGTTGGCTACATATTCTCATTCAAGTCGGAAAAGGGGAAGCTCGATGAGAAGACAAGGCTGTTCCAGACCGTCGTCTCTTCGTTCAAACTTAATCCGCAATGGTTCAGCAAATACAATCAGGTGGTTGAGTATCTCATACAGAAGCAGATCCAGAAAATCCACAGCATTGGCGAGCTCAGCCGGATCATCAGCCGCACGCACAACGAGATCAGCGACATGATGATGGAGTCGTACAACAACCGACAGAAGGTGTACGATCGACTCTCAGAGAATTTCAGCCAGCACATCAGGGGCGTTGATGAATACTACAATCCGGTCGAGCAGAGAGGCGTCGAGCTCCCTTCCGGCTACCGTGAGGGTTGGACAAATGCTTTGGGTGAGTACATCCTTTCTGATGATCCTAACTTCAATCCCAACGAAGGGTCGAACCTGACATGGCACAGAATGGAAAGGAAATAAGGGCAAGGCAAAACGCTAAACGGACCAATCAGAAGACGTTCTGAAAGACAGGCGTATCGGAGAGGTGCGTCCTTTACGGTGGTACGTTGATGTGGAAGCTCGGACTAGTCGACGAATATCTTCCCCGGATTCAAGATGTTGTTCGGGTCGAATGTCTTCTTGATGTCTTTCATCAGCTGCAACTCAGTTGCCGAGACGGCAATGGGGAGATAGGATTTCTGGGAGTACCCGATTCCGTGCTCGCCTGAGATTGTACCGCCGAGCGAGACAGTGAGCCGGAAGATCTCCCTGACGGCTGCATCAATGTTCTTCTCCCATGTCTCATCGTCCAGCTTGTCCTTCAGGAGGTTTACGTGAACGTTCCCATCGCCTGCATGTCCGTAGCAGATAGACGTGACACCGTATCTTCCACAAATTGTCTTCACACCCCTGATGAGTTTTGGGAGATGTGCACGGGGCACAACGGTGTCCTCTTCCTTGTAAGCAGAGATTGCTTTCACTGCTTCGCCCATCCCACGCCGCAGCGCCCATACATCGGCCACTTTCTGTCCCTCCTCGGCCAGCAAGACATCGAGAGCGCGGTGTTGACCGACGATCTCGGCAATCACATCGATGTCTTTCTGCAACGCTTCCTCGTGGTTCCCGTCCACTTCGATGAAGAGCTGTGCCTCAGCATTGCCGTTCGGGAAAATCTTGCCAAGATGAGTCTCGGATGCTTTGACCGCTGCCTTTTCCATGAACTCAAGAGCCGATGGTGTGACTCCGCGCTGAAAAATGGCTGAGACCGCTTCTGCCGCATCATCCAATGAGTTGAACGCAACCAGCATCACCTTCCTCATGCGGGGGAGAGGGATGAGCCTGACGATGATCTTCGTTATGACGGCCAGAGTCCCCTCGCTGCCGATGATAAGCTGTGTGAGATTGTAGCCCGAAACGTTCTTCAGCACACGTCCACCGGTATTGATAATCTCTCCGTTTGGGAGGACTGCTTCGAGGCCAAGCACGTAGTCCTTCGTGACTCCATACTTCACAGCGCGGGGACCGCCGGCACATTCAGCGATGTTGCCGCCGAGATGACAACTACCGCGTGAGGCGGGATCGGGAGGATAGAAGAGTCCGCGATTCTCAAGCTCCTCCTGGAACTTCTGTGTGATGACTCCGGGCTCCACGACTGCCTGGAAGTTCTTCTCGTCGATTTCCAGGATGCGGTTGAACTTCTCCATCGAGAGACAAATGCCGCCATGCACGGGCAACGCTCCGCCTGAGAGTCCCGTGCCGCCGCCGCGAGGGGTTACGGGAACGCGGTATTCGTTCGCCAGCTCTAGAATCTCCGAGATTTGCAGCGTGCTTGTTGGTTTGAGGACAACTTCGGGCAGGAAGACGAGATCCTCTGTCTCATCCTTGCTGTAGATATTCCGTGATTCCTCGTCCGCGAGGAGATTCTCCGCACCAACGATGGAAGCCAACTTGCCAATTAGGTCTGGAGTGAGTTGAGTATATGCCATTGGAATCGGAATGTGGTTCGGGACAATATATAAAGTTCACTCGTTCCTTCAAATCAAGAAAAAGCGCCTGCTCTGTGCAAGGAGCAGGCGTTGTCACATTGGGCAAGCAATTGCCCCCACAAATAGACTTTATTTGATCAGCACCATCGTTCTGATCTCTGTATGGCCGCCTGCAGCGAAGCGACAGAAGTACACGCCTGAGGAAAAGTTCACCGCATTCCACGTAACGGAATACCTTCCCGGAGTGTTCACCTCATTCACCAGAGTTGTTATTTCTCTTCCTAAGATATCGAACACCTTGAGAGAGACGAGGGTGCTGGTTGATAGCTGGTAGCTGATCGTTGTGCTTGGGTTGAACGGGTTCGGATAGTTCTGCTCAAGTCGGAACTCTGTTGGGGTGCTTCCGGCAATCTCGTTCACAGCCACGACCTGCGAGAGAGGGCGTGTCCACACCCCGGCCACCTGAGTGCCGGCATACAGTGTTGTGCTATTTGTGGCGAGCGCGAGGATTGACAGGGTTCCAAGGCCTGTGTTGATCTGCGACCAGCTTGTGCCGCCGTTCGTGGAGAGGAACACGCCGCCTGCAGTTGTGCCCGCGAAGATGTTGCCGCCGAGCGAAGCAACAACACGTACGAATTGCACGGTCAACCCGTTGTTGACTGCAGCCCATGTGTTTCCATTGTCGGTCGACTTATAGACTCCCGCGCCAAACGTGGCTGCATAGATATCGCTGCCAACGGTTGCGAGCGATCGGATGTTGTTGGGACTTGTGGCAGGACGGGACCAGGTTGTGCCATTGTCGGTTGAAACATACACGCCCCCTTCGGTCGAAAGCTCACCTGTTCCTGCGAAGACCCGACCACCGGCAATCAACAAGGCGTGAACCGAGAGGTTTGCCAACCCCGTGTTGGATGCTGTCCAACTTGCACCGCTGTTCGTAGATCGGAATACGCCGCCCCCCTTTGTCGCCGCGAGAAGCGTCGCTCCGTTGAAGGCAAGAGCATGGACGGACGTATTGGTCAGGCCCGAGTTCGCTGCCGTCCAGTTCACACCGTCGTTTGTGGAAAGGTACACGCCACCGCCGCCATTTGTTCCCGCGAACAGGTTTGATCCGCTCACGGCGAACGTTTTTACAAAGAAGGGGAGAATCGGCAAACCGTTACTCCTTCGTGTCCAGTTCGCGCAGTCGTTTGTCGAGACATAACAACCCGAATCGCCTCCTGCATAGCTCTGACTACCATTCATCAAGAGTGCGTGCACGGACTGGCCTGCAAGTGCCCGCTCCTGCCATTGCGCTTGCAGCGTTGGACTGGCAAACAATACAGTAGCGACGATGGCAATGCACACGCCAAGTGGTTTCATAGCTCCTCCACGAGATGAGAATGAGACTATTGCAGAAGGATCAATTTCTTTGTTTCGACAAACGTGTCCGCGGTCAGCCGATAGAAATAGACGCCGCTTGGCATTCCGGACGCATCCCATACGACAGAGTGGGCACCGGGTGTCATCGGCTGGTTGATGAGAGTGGCGATTTCACGACCAAGCACGTCGTACACCCTCAACATCACATACGACCCCACCCCCGCCAGAACGGATTTGTCGGGCTGGCCAACCCTCCCCTGGGCACTGTTGATGCTCTGGGAGGGGAGGGAGTATCGAATCGTTGTTGTTGGGTTGAAAGGGTTCGGATAGTTCTGTGCCAATTCAAACCAGTCCGGGAAAGAGTACCCAGCCACAGATGTCGTACCTGACGCACCAGAGAGCGGAACGTTCACCGTCCCCTCGTCGGGGTCGTCACTCTGGATGACCAGTGTGTTTGAATACATCTGGTTGGGCTGTGTCGGCCTGAACCTGATGCGTACTTGCTGGAACGAATCTACCGGTACGCTATTAACAAATGTGGCGACCACAAAGTTCGATGATGGAGTCTGCAGCGTTATGCTGGTGAGACTTAACGGGGCGATTCCGGCATTCATGATGAGCAGGTGCCATTCGGCGGAATCCCCCGGGGCGATTGCTCCAAAATTGACAGCGGCTGGCGAAACAGCGATGTCCGGGTTCTGGGGAGGAGGGGTGCCGGACCGGAAATAGGCGATCCGGTCGATGAACTCTGGGTGGTCGACAAGCGGATTCCGTCTGCCTTGATAGAATGCAATCGCGTCGTTGCGGAGAATCTCCTTCGTGCTGACGGGCTCGGACCGATACCATTGGCGCAGGTAGAACTCCTGGATCGCATCCATGAAGGTGCCATAGTTGACCGGATAGCGCAGCAGGAAGTAGAACATCACACGCGCAACATCGCCTTTGTGGACATCACGAGGCTCAAATGCAATCTGTCCGTTGGGATTCCGACCAAGCCTTGAGCCGCCAACCTGCCAGGTGATGTTCGAAACCACCGGGCCGAAAGGATAGTTGGACCGCTGACTGTTTGCCGTTTCATCGACGGGAAAA
>CAYHRX010000295.1:0-4903 GCA_964359075.1 uncultured Chitinophagales bacterium | reverse complement strand
AACCACAACCCCCCACCGCCATACGTCGGCAGACCGGAGATCGCGGGCGAGACGACGTTGCGCGCGATGATGTTGTTCCGGATGACAGGCGTGGCATAGTTCGACACCAGACCGCCTCCGTACATGCCGGCGTTGTTGACGATGATGTTGTTCAGGATTCTCGGCGCTCCATCACCCAAACGAATGCCTCCTCCACCCGTGCTCACGCCGCCGGTGCGATTGACGTTGTTGTTTCGGATAATGTTGAATTTGACGGTCGGCGACGAAAGAGCAATCAACACACCTCCGCCTTCCCAGTAACGCATGCCGGGACCGTGTTCATCATCCCACAACGTCCCGTACCCTCCGGTCAGTGTGAAGCCTTGCAGCACTGCAGAGGAATCCTCTCCGTTCACAATACGGACGCAACTGCCTGAGTCCGGGTGCGATGGGTTGCTGCCGTTGATGATCGTGTTCTGGATGTTGGCGGGATCAGAATTGAGCGCGTATCTGCTCGTGACGACTATCCTCTTTCCGCGGAACACGATGTTCTCCATGTACGTACCGGGGGCGACCAGCACAGTGTCACCGTTGACCGACGCATTGATTGCAGCCTGGATAGTCGCGTAACTCCCCGGGACATTCCTAATGGTGGCAGTAGTGTCGCCGACATATACCAGAAGCAGAAAAGCCAGAAACGTAAGTGAAGTCTTCATCATTGCCTCCTGAGGTGATGGTACATTGACAGGTTTTCCGATTCATTGTACGCAGAGAAAAAAAGAAGTCCCAAGCCTTTGAGATGAGTCGTGCCCGGTGCGTGATGAATCGTGGCGGAGGCGGTTTAGTGAAGACGCTACATTGGCTTGCCCAGGGAGGCAAGAACTCTTTCGCGGTAGGTCCGACTGAGCGTGAACTCTGTTCCTCCAGCGAGGGTGATGAGGTGGTCGCCGTTGAAGAGCGGCTTCATCGTCTTGATCAGGTCGGTCCGTACGATTGTTGAGCGATGAATGCGGACGAACTTCCGGGGATCGAGCTGCGTCTCCAGCGCGCCGATCTTCTCGCGCAGCAGGTGTTTCTTCCCCTGAGCATGGATGCTCACGTAGTTGCCTTCCGCAACAATCCAATCAACATCAGCCACATCGACAATCACCGTGCGGCCTGCCGACTTCACCATGAAGCGCGTGAGGTAGTCCTTCCCTGCAGCGCGTTCCGCCAATGCCGGCAGCCTGGCGTCGTATCGCTCAAGCAAGTCGAACAACTGGCGGCTGATCTCTTCCACTTTGTTCCCAAGGATCACGCTCTTCGCATGCTCGAGTGACTGGCGGAAACGGTCATCGTCAAATGGCTTGAGCAGATAATCGAGAGCGTGGACTTCGAACGCCTTGAGCGCGTACTTATCGTATGCCGTTGTGAAGATGACCGCAGGAAGCTCTTTGCTGCTGAGTGCACTGAGCACTTCAAACCCGTTCATGCCGGGCATCTGAATGTCAAGGAAGATAAGGTCGGGCGTTTCCTTCTTGATGGCGTCCACTGCCGCCGTTCCGTTAGGGCATTCAGCAACAAGCTCAACATCGGGTTCGTTCTGCAGAAGAAGCCGGATGGTCTGCCGCGCAACAGGCTCGTCATCTACAACGATTGCCTTAATTACTCCATCCCGTTCCATTACCATTGCATGTCTTTATTGCGTGTGCCAAGGTATGCAGATCGTCGCACAGACACCGCCACCCTCAACATTGCGCACCTCGAAGCTCTGATGTTCACCGTACAACCGTTCCAGCCGGGCACGGGTGTTCGCCAGTCCAATGCCTTCCTTGCGCTTAGAGGGATCAGAGGAAAGTCCTGCCCCATTGTCCCGCACTTCAAGCTGGAGGGCTCCGTTCTGCCGCATCGCTGTGATTGTAATTGTGCACCCGCTGGTCGCGGCGCCGGGAGTGATGCCGTACCGAATGGCATTCTCAACCAGTGGCTGCAGGATGAGATTGGGAACGCGGACTTCAAGTGAAGACGGGTCGACGTTCAATTGCGTCGTCAAACAATCAGAGAACCTGACCTGTTCAATGTCGAAGTAGCGCTTTACGGTCTCCAATTCCTGGCGAAGCGTCACTTCCTGCTCATCGGTTCTGTCAAGGGTGCTTCTGAGAAGATCGCTGAGCCCGGCGATCATCTTGATGGCTTTCTGCTTCTCGTCGTTGCGGATCAGTCCGGCAATGGTGTGGAGTGTGTTGAACAAGAAATGCGGGTGCACCTGCATCTTGAGCGCCTGAAGCTGAGCCTGAGCGAGCTGTGCTTGGAGCTGGGACGCCATGAGTTCTTTGGACCGATAGCGGCTGTAGTATTCCGCAGCGTACGTGACGGCAAGGACAATCCAGTAGAGCTGCAAGCCGTAGTCATAGAATGAAAGGAGATTACGATAGAGCGGCTCCCATGAGAACGACTCGCTCAACCACGCAGCCTTGTACACAGCCACAACCAGCCAATGGATCCCCTTCTGGAAAAAAGAAAGAACAACACTGGCGCCAAGATGGATTGAGAAGCTGGAGAGGATCTTTCCTTTCTCAAACCTGAACCTCCGTGCAAGCCACAGCACAAGGGGGGTGAGGGCGATCCACACGAATGAGTAGGAGAAGTCACTGACGATCGCGGTCATCAGCGGGATAGGCCTTCCCAGTCTCTCGCTGATGACGTAGGAAGCAATGGCCATGTACACGCCGTACACGGCCCACCCTGCAACGATGAACTTCCATTCTGATTTCTTCTGCTCTGTCATTGACATTCCGGTGGTCTCAGTTTCCGGCTGGAATATACCGACTTGAGCCGATATTTGCCACCACAGAGGGACGAACCGTTTTCAGAAAGACGTTGATTCACAGGCTGTCTTGTAATTACATTTTCCCACACGCTCGCTGGGACGCCTGGATGCGACTCCCGCGGAAAGTTCTTTGGATACGGGGTAGCGCTGGCGGTCAAAGGAGTTCCATCATCTCCACAACCTAACAGGCTGCTGAAGAAGTCTTTTGATTGTCATTGCGAGGCGCTTTCTGCCGAAGCAATCTCTCTTTTCAGCGTGGATTCGAGAAATGAGATTGCTTCGCTTCGCTCGCAATGACTGTTCGGCTGGGTTTTTCATCACCCTGCTAAGGGAGGTACTATATGAAAGAGGTTCGAGTCGTCGCTATTGCAGTGCTCAGCGCGCTCCTGGCAACCTGCGCGTTCGCTCAGAGCACGCCCAACCTTGACAAGCGGGAAAAGAAACAGGCAGACCGCATCAAGCCGCGAAGCTCACCGCAGAGCAGGCCAGACTACGTGCGCATGAAGCAAAGGCCAAGTCCGATGGAAAGGTAACCCCAAAGGAGCAGGCACGCCTCCAGCACGAGGCCAACAAAACCAGCAGATTGGCTTCTTCGGATCGTTCGAGGGCAGCCGTGAGCTGCCCTTTCGTTTTTCAGAAACACCGAGGTTGGCTTTCGTTTGCTGTTACGCATCAGAAGCCATCAACCACGCCCTCCTCACCTGACCTCCGAATCGAGTATAGAGGGCGGGAATGACGATCATGTTCAAGGCTGTCGAACTAAGCAGTCCACCGAGAATAACGACCGCCATTGGCGCCTGGATCTCATTGCCCGGCTGACCACCTGCAAGGGCAAGCGGGATGAGTGCCAGTCCCGCGGAAAGGGCGGTCATGAGCACCGGACTCAGTCGCTCCATCGAGCCTTGACGGATTGCGTGTGTCAGTTCCTTCCCTTCTTCCATCAAGTGATTGTAGTGTGAAACCATCAGGATCCCGTTTCGCGTTGCGATGCCGAAGAGCGTGATAAATCCGACAAGTGACGCAACGCTGATGATGCCGCTTGAAAAGAACACCGCTACAATTCCTCCGATAATCGCAAGAGGCAAGTTCACCATAATCAGCATCGCTGTTCTGAATGAACGGAACTCGATGTAGAGTATCAAATAGATGGCGAGGATGGCAGCAATGCTGAGAAGCGTAATAATGCGTGTTGCTTCGCGCTCGCTCTCGAATTGTCCGCCGTACTCAACGTGGAATCCCTCCGGCATCGCAATGTTTGCGGCGACATTCGTTTCAATATCTCCGACAACGCTTCGCAGGTCTCGTCCGGCGACGTTCGCCTGCACCACGATCTTGCGTTGCACATTTTCACGGCTGACGGTGTTCGGTCCCTTCTCCGACGTAATTGTCGCAAGCTCGCCGATGGGGACTTTCGCTCCCGCCGGCGTATCGAAGCGCGCCTGCTTTATCTTCTCAATGCTTCCCCGATTGTTTTCATCAAATCGCACGAGGAGGTCAAACGTCTGCTGTCCTTCCAACACCTGCGACACCACTTCGCCGTTGAACGCCACGTCAATCGCTTCAGAAAAGTCCGCCATGCTCATGCCGTACTTCGCCATCATCGTCCGGTTTGCTTTGATGCGAATCTGCGGCACGTCAATCTGTTGTTCGACTGCAAGGTCAACAACACCCTCGACGCTCTCCATTTGTTTACGCACCTGTTCCGCAACAGCACGAAGCTTGTAGAGGTCAGGTCCAAAAAGTTTTACGGCAATGTTTGCACGCGTTCCCGAAAGCATGTGGTCAATACGATGTCCGAGCGGCTGTCCGAGCGTGATATTTGTTCCGGGAACGACACTCAGCATCCTCCGCAACTCATCAAGCATTTGTTCTTTTGAGAGGTCGTTCAGCTCGAACCGCGCATCAAGCTCTGCTGCATTCACGCCTTGCGCGTGTTCATCCAATTCCGCTCTTCCCGTTCGGCGCGCAGTGGATTTGATAGCGGGATGACTGAGAAGAATCTCTTCGACCATCTTTCCAATTTTGTTGGATTCTTCGAGCGAGGTGCCGGGCATCGTCAGCACGCTGATGGTGAGCGAGCCTTCGTTGAACTCCGGCAAAAATGCACGACCCAGG
>CAYHRX010000294.1:0-4906 GCA_964359075.1 uncultured Chitinophagales bacterium | reverse complement strand
AGCTTCCAGTATGCGAAAGCGAAAACCGAAGGCTCCACGGGCGGAGCTACACCAACGACCACAACCACGAACTACACAGTAACTGGTATTCCGGTATTCAACCTCGGTGGTGAGTGGTGGTTCCTCGATTGGCTTGCCGGTCGTGCCGGCTACTATCGTGCGATCGCCAATGCAAAGATCAAGGTTGAAGGTGCAGCTGCGGGAACAACTGTTACCTCAGAAGGCAACCACTCGATTCCTTCCAGCATCATTGCAATTGGCGGCCTTGGGCCGGGCAACAACGACGCACTCGTAACGATGGGTCTTGGCTTCCGGTTCGGTAACTTTGCTTTGGATGCCACTGTTAGTGAAGAAGCCCTGCGTCGTGGTCTTGGCCTTATTGGCTCGAGCGACAACATCACGACCTTCGGCTATATTACAACAAGCTACAACTTCGGCGACTAGTCGGCTCAAATGTTTTTTTGAAGGCGATCCCGCATGCAGGGGTCGCCTTTTTTGTTCCAGCGATGTGAACTGCAGACTCTCCAGGTTATGACTCATCGTTTCGACTTCCTTGTCATCGGCAGCGGTATTGCAGGCCTTTCCTACGCCCTCAAGGTCTCCCAATTCGGCTCGGTTGCCATCATCACCAAGAAAGAAAAGGCTGAATCCAACACCAACTATGCGCAGGGTGGCGTGGCTGCGGTGATGTCCAGCGTTGACTCGTTTGACTTGCATATCAAGGACACACTCTCAACGGGCCAGGGCATTTCGCACCGTGAGGCTGTTGAAACGATGGTGAAGGAAGGCCCGGCGAGGTTACGCGAGCTGATTCAGATTGGAGTGGAGTTCACCGTGAAGAATGGCGCTCTGGATCTTGGCAGGGAGGGCGGACACTCCGTCAACAGGATTGTCCACGCAAAGGATCTCACCGGTCGTGAGATCGAGCGGGCGTTGCTTCACGCGGCTGCAACCAACCCGAATATCGCCACGTTTGAGAACCATGTTGCCATCGAGCTGCTTACCGAGCACCACACAGTCGATGAGCGTGTCATCGATAGATCCCACATTCACTGCTGGGGAGCCTATGCTCTGAACGAGCGGGAACATCGCGTCGATACGTTCCTTACAAAGATTGTCATGCTTTCAACCGGCGGACTTGGGCACGTGTATCTCCACACAACCAACCCGCTGATTGCGACCGGTGATGGTGTGGCGATGGCGTACAGAGCCGGTGCCGGCATCGCGAACATGGAGTTCATCCAATTCCATCCCACGACGTTGTATGATTCAGGCAGTCCGTCATTCCTTATCTCGGAGGCAGTCCGGGGATTTGGTGGAATCCTCCGGACAACAAATGGGGAAGAGTTCATGTCGCACTACGACGAGCGGGGCTCACTCGCGCCGCGGGATATCGTCGCGCACGCGATCGATACCGAGTTGAAGAAACGCGGCGACGACTACGTGCTGCTCGATCTCCGCCACCTGCCCGCCGATCAGGTAAGGGAACATTTCCCACACATCTATCAGACTTGCCTGCACAAACACAAACTCGACATCACCAAAGAGCCAATTCCGGTGGTGCCGGGAGCGCACTACTCCTGCGGCGGCGTCGTGACTGATCTGAACGGGCGAACTTCCATCAGTGGTCTCTATGCGTCAGGCGAGGTAAGCATGACAGGTGTTCATGGAGCTAACAGGTTGGCGAGCAACTCGCTGCTGGAAGCACTTGTCTTCTCTCACCGTGCGGCTGACGATTCGATTGAGTTTGTGAAGAGCTACTCTTCCACGGTACCGGGGATCCGGGACTGGGACGACAGCGGCACCATCAACAGCGAAGAGTGGGTTCTCGTCTCGCACAACCGCCGCGAGATCCAGCAGATGATGTGGGACTACGTTGGCATTGTCCGGTCTCAGTTGCGACTTGAACGGGCACACCGCCGCATGGAGCTTCTGCAGAACGAGATCGAGACCTTCTACAAGAAAACGAAAGTCACCGAAGGCTTGCTTGAGTTGCGTAACCTCGCGGCGTGTGCAATGCTCATCATCCATTGCGCGATGAAACGCCGCGAGACGCGCGGGCTGCAGGTGAGGACAGACTACCGCGAACGCAACGACAGTGAATTCCTCTGCGACACCCCCGTCGACTGATCTCATCTCTCCTTGTTTTGCCCACCAAGTTGTCGTATATTTGATGGCGTAATGCTTCCCAATACGATACACCCAATCCCGATGATGCGCCCGTCCATTGCATTCGACAAACCCCGCTGCCATTGCGCTGTGTTTGGCGTCTACGGCCATCCCGCCGCCGCCCAGCTTACTTACTACGGCCTTCTTGCCCAGCAACATCGCGGACAGGAGGGCTCAGGCATCGTCACTTCGGAATTCGACGCCAAATCGGGCAAGCATCGCTTCCATGTTCACAAGGATTTCGGGCTTGTCAGCGATGTCTACCGGGATGACCGTATCCTCACTGACTTTCTGAAAGGCAACCTGGCTATCGGCCATAATCGGTACTCCACAGCCGGTGCGGCGGATAACAAGTTCAATATCCAGCCATTCAGCGTGTTGTACAAGGGCGGCAGTGTTGCAATTGCCCACAACGGCAACCTCACGAACTTCCGGGAGATTCACAGGCAGCTTCAGGAGGAGGGGACGATCTTTCAGACCACCTCCGATACAGAGATCATCCTTCATCTGATCGCACGAAGCAAAGAGATCGACCCCATCAACCAGATCAAGGAGGCTCTCACGAGGGTCGAGGGCGCGTACTCGCTGGTCTTTCTCGTAAACGATAAGCTTGTTGCGGCACGAGACCACTCGGGCTTCCGACCCCTGGCCTTGGGAAGGATAGGCAATGCGTTCCTCGTTGCATCTGAGACAGTCGGGTTTGATATCATTGATGCCGAATACGTGCGCGATGTAGAACCCGGTGAGATGGTCGTGATTGATGCCGAGTGTCAGGCGAAGGGTAAGGTCAAGTCGCTGCGCATAAACGGTAAACCTGCTACGCCTCACCATTGCATTTTTGAGTACATTTACTTCTCCCGACCTGACAGCCAGATCTTCGGACACAGCGTTGATAAGGTGAGAAGGAAGATCGGGAAGAACCTGGCAAAAGCAAGCCCGGTGAAAGGGAAGGATGCAAGCGAAAAGGTTGTCGTCATCAACGTGCCGGACTCAAGCAACACTGCGACCATGGGATACGTGCAGGAGATGATCAAGCAAGGAGGCAAGGCGAAGCTGGAGATCGGACTCATCCGGAGTCATTACATCGGGCGAACGTTCATCCAGCCAAAGCAGGATGTTCGGGAGAACAAGGTGAAGACGAAGTTCAATCCAGTGAAGGGAGTGCTGAAGGACAAGGTGGTGGTGATTGTTGATGACTCCATCGTCCGTGGCACAACCTCGAAGCAGCTTGTGCAACTTGTGAAGCAGGCCGGACCGAAGGAGGTGCACTTCAGAGTGTCATCACCGCCCATCAAATTCCCCTGCCACTACGGTATGGACTTCCCGACACAGAAGGAGTTGATTGCCAACCAGATGGATGGTGATGTGAAGAAGATTGGTGAGGCTCTCGGTGTAGACAGTTTGGAATACCTTTCCATTGAGAACCTGCTGGCATCCGTACCTCAGGAGGGCGGAGCCCACTACTGCACAGCATGTTTCAGCGGGAACTATCCCGTGAAAGTCGACACGGGCCAGTCGAAGGAAGAGAACGAGGCGTGACCACACCACTTCAATCCCCTGCGCCGACCATCTCCACAAATGCTGTGGGGGCTGATCGCTTCCTCACGGTCTCGAATCTCCTGAGCATCTCACGCGCCTTGCTTGCCGTTGTGTTTGCAGTTGTTATGCTTTCAGATTTTCCGACATCCCGTCTGTGGGGCGGAGTAATCATCGTAGTGGCGGCGCTGACGGACAAGTTCGATGGAGTTCTTGCCCGGAAGCTCAACCAGATTACCGAGTGGGGGAAGATCCTCGATCCTCTGGTGGACAAGGTTGCAGTGGCCATTGTGGCAGTTGTTCTCCTCGTCCTCGGCAGCGTTCCGGTCTGGTTCGTTGTTGCATTGCTCGTGCGGGACCTGATGATCTTCTCTGGCGGTATGTACATCAAAGCAAAGAAGGGGATCCTCCTGCAATCGAATGAAGCCGGGAAGTGGACCGTCGGGATTGTTGCCCTCGCTTTGTTCCTGATGGTATTGGACGCTCAGATGATCCTCGTCGATACAGCAATCTGGGCGAGTGTCGTTTTGCTGATTGTCTCATTCACATTGTACGTCAAACGCTTTGTTGATGTCATGAAGGGTTGATCATGGGGTTCCTTGACAAAATAGGCTTCACCAAACTCAAAGAGGGTCTCGCCAAGACCCGCGACGGCATTGTCGGGAAGGTAGCAAAGCTCGTCACGACGAAAACGACGATCGACGATGATCTTCTGGAACAGGTGGAGGAGATACTGATTGCGGGCGATGTTGGCGTCGACGCGACAATGAGTATCATTGAAGCGATCAAACAACGGGTGAAAGAGGAACGCTACACTGATGCTTCCGAGTTGAACCATCTGCTGAAAGACGAGATCCAACGGCAGTTTGCCAACGGCCAGCCGGATGGTGGTTCCGATCCATTCACACTGCCGGAGGTGAAACCGTACGTCATTCTGATCGTCGGCATCAACGGCGTGGGGAAAACGACGTCGATCGGGAAGCTGGCACATCAATACATACGAGCAGGAAAGAAAGTGGTGATCGCTGCAGCGGATACATTCCGTGCGGCGGCGAACGAGCAGCTCAAGATTTGGGCGAAGCGTGCCGGTGCCGAGATGATCCAGCAGACGCAAGGCTCCGATCCGGCGGCAGTGGCGTTTGATGCAGTGAAATCCGCTTCAGCCAGAGGCGTAGATGTCGTTATCATTGATACCGCCGGA
>CAYHRX010000293.1:0-4908 GCA_964359075.1 uncultured Chitinophagales bacterium | reverse complement strand
AACTCGATGCGCATCATGTTCAGTGAGTACATAGACATCCAGCTTGTGCCATCCGCCTGCTCGATTTGGCCGCCGGTTGGCAGCGACGTATTGCGATCGAACACTCCTATGTTGTCGAGACCAAGAAAACCTCCCTGAAAAATATTGTGGCCTTCTTTGTCCTTCCGGTTTACCCACCAAGTGAAGTTCAGAAGGAGTTTATGAAAGACCCGTTCAAGGAAGGCCGTATCACCCTTGCCGCCGTTGATCTTCTGGTCGATCTTGTACACCCGCCACGCAGCCCACGCGTGCACGGGAGGATTCGCATCACCAAACGCCCACTCGTACGCGGGAAGCTGACCGTTCGGATGCATGTACCATTCACGAGTGAGCAATACGAGCTGGTGCTTCGCAAACTCGGGATCGACGATTGCCAACGGAAGGCAATGGAATGCAAGGTCCCATGCCGCATACCACGGATACTCCCATTTGTCCGGCATGGAGATGACATCAGCGTTATTGAGATGCAGCCAGTCACTGTTGCGCCCGTTCTTGCGGCTCTTGGCGGGAGGAGGCTGGCCGGGATCACCGTTGAGCCACTGGCCAACATCAAAGTAGTAGAACTGTTTCGACCAGAGCATTCCGGCAAACGCTTGCCTCTGCACGTTCCGCTGATCAGGGTCGTCAATGGCGGATTGCATCTCGGCGTAGAATTCATCCGCCTCGGACATTCGCCTGCGGAAGATATCATCAAACTTCCTGAATGGTGCTCTTGTTGGCTTATCATTCAGGCGCACGCGGACGGACGCCGAACCACCTGCCGGGACAGACAGCTTGTAGTTCGCTCCAAGTTTCGTCCCGGCCTTCTCGGGGTTGACTGCATGCTTCACACCATGCACAACATAGTCGTTGATCCCATCTTTGAAGTATCCCGATGCTCTATTTGCAGCGTACAACCGTTGCACATTGGTCTCGTTCTCACAAAACAGCAGCTCTGCATCCCCATCCACATACAACCACCTCCGCCGACCAAGACCATGATGCTCAATCTGCACCACGTGATCCTTGATCGCGTGCATAGCTGGCTTGTGCGGATCCAGCCCCCATGACCACGTGTTGCGAAACCACACCTGCGGTACAAGATTGATCACAGCTGTCTCAGCGCCGCGGTTGTGCACCGTGATGCGCATGAGGATGTCTTCGAACCCTTCCTTTGCATACTCGATGAAGACATCGAAGTATGCATCGTTGGCGAAGATTCCGGTATCTATCAGTTCAAACTCAGGCTCACCTCTTCCCCGCCGACGGTTTTCATCGACAAGAAGGCGATACGGGAATTCCTTTTGAGGATACTTATACAGCATCTTCATGTATGAGTGTGTGGGCGTACTGTCAAGGTAGTAGTAGCACTCCTTCACATCCTCACCGTGGTTGCCTTCGTAGCCCGTGAGGCCGAAGAGACGTTCCTTGAGGATTGGATCGCGTCCGTTCCACAACGCGACCGACATGCAGAGCAACTGCTCCTCATCGGAAATCCCTCCAATGCCGTCTTCCCCCCAACGATACGTGCAGCTCATCGCCATTGAATGAGAAAGATACGACCAGGCAGCACCGTCCGGACTGTAATCTTCGCGTACCGTTCCCCACTGCCGTTCCGAGAGATACGGCCCCCACTTCTTCCAGGCAACGCCTTTTTCTTTGTTCTCGATCAGTCTTTGCTTTTCGGGATTCATCCGTGTCAGAAGTAGTCCGTTTGCTTATGGTAATGTTGCGATTCCGGTCTTCAAGACTTATATTGAAGCCACTTTACAGCACGACACATCCAATACAACAAGGAGCCTCTCATGCTCAGCAAAACAGTCCAGGATGCAATCAACGACCAAATCGCTAAGGAGTTCTACTCAGGCTACGTCTATCTCTCGATGTCGGCCTATTTGCAGTCTATCAATCTCCCCGGCTGCGCGCATTGGATGCGGATGCAGTACCAGGAGGAAGTCGGCCACGCGCTGAAGCTCTTCGACTACGTCCACAAACGCGAAGGACATGTTACTCTCCACGCAATTCAGCAGCCAAACACTCAGTTCAAGTCGCCGCTCGATGTTTTTGAGCAGGCGTTGGGCCACGAGCGCGAGGTATCGGCAATGATCAACAAGCTCTACGCTCTCACGCAGAAAGAGAACGACTACCCGACCCAGATTGAGCTGCAGTGGTTCATCACAGAACAGGTGGAAGAAGAGAAGAACGCCGGAGCAATCGTTGAACAGATCAAGATGATTGGAGACAACAAGGTCGCCCTGCTCATGCTGGACAGGCAACTCGGCGCGAGAGGCGCCAGTTAAGCCTTCCACGGGACATCCAAAGATGTCCCGCTTTTTTTTGCAGGAGGTCCAAGTCTTACGCCAGGACTTTCCCCTCTGCCTTGTTCCCAAAGCTCAGCGTATCCATCGGGCAGACAGTAACGCAGATGCCGCAGCCGATGCACGAGCTTGTCGCGTTGTCAAGTTGCTCCTGCTTCAGTGCATAGCTCATCACATCAATCCCCACCTGACAGTTGCGTGAACATTCGTTGCAGCCGATGCACTTGTCGTTGGCAATGATCTTGAACCGGCCCCATTTCATCTTCGCGAAGAATTCTGACTGCAGGTGCATCAGCTTTGCAAGCGGGCACCAGTAGCGGCACCACACTTTGCCGCCGAGGAATGGATAGAACGTCACGGGCAGGACACCAACAAGCCAGACATCTGCATACAGCCTGTACAACCGGATGCCAAGATCTGCCGGACCTGCAAACGCTCCATAAATGTCTTTGATTAAGACAAGTACTGTCACCACGGTTGCAGCGCCCAGCACAACAAGGTTCATCCACTCCCATTTGATGGACGTCCTCCCTTTGGGGGCAAGGTGCCGCCAGCGGTCACCGAACGTCTCGGCGAGACCACCGCAGCCGCAAATCCAAGAACAATACCTTTTGCCAAAGAAGAGGACGAAGATAGGGATGATGATAAACGTGAGTAGCACTCCCCACACCACCCACACCTGATGTGGACTGTAGAAGAACGTATAGAAGAAGAGCGGCCATGCGTAGACGATGCCGTAACTTCTCCATCCCTGCTGGGCAAACACAGGATCGTTCGCCAGCTTTTCTCCGACCCACTGGTATTGCACTGCAGTCTGGAAGAGGAATTCCGGAATCAGAAAGAAGAATATCCACTGGAAGCTGAGCAGGGAGACATACCGCCAGATTTGAAACTTGTCCTTTCTGTCGAGTCCCCACCTCTTCACTGCCTGAAGTCCGAACACAGTCATCAGCGCGGTGTACATGACCGTGTACCAGAACGACCACGGACGATCAAGGAACGAGAAGAACTTGTAGCCCCAATCTTCGTACGGCCAGAACTCCTCCCCTTTCCCAACCTTCACTCCATATACCGTGTACCATGCAACAAACGACAACCCAAGCCATGCGAACCGGTCGCCTTTTATGCCAAGCCATACGAGTCCGGCGAACGCCGCAGCCCCGATAAGCCCACCGAGCCACGCCGGAATGTGTGAGAGGGCAACCTCCAGAAACCAAGGATAGGTACCGTAGCTGCTCCCGAAGATGGAGAGGCCAACGAAACCAAGCAACGTCAAGCCGATGGTGCGAAGGATGCTTCCCTCCCACTCATTCTCCATTTTGAGTCCGAGTGACTTCAGGAAGTCCCGCGGGACGTCGGCCCCGACGAGGACGAACGCATGGTCGTACGGAATCTTCATCACTTCATCATCTGCACCGCGGTTGATGTTCAGCGTTGCCTCATGCTCGGCGAATTCCGTGATGTTGGAATTCAACAGCGGCTCAATCCACTTTGCGGCAATGGCCTCGTTCAGCTTCCGCTCATTGTCCTTGAAGATGCGGCTGAACTCACAGCCACGGTACGAGAGAGACACCTTGTTCTGCTCGCTCAGTGTGATTGCCGCTTCGATGGCGCTGTTGCCACCGCCAACAACGAGGATGTTCTCGTTCTTGTACTTCCTCGGGGAGTACAGCCGGTGATATACATGCTCTCGATCTTCACCCTTCACCTTCAGCTTGCGCGGATTGCCACGCTGACCGGTAGCGAGCACGACTCGCTTGCTTCGATAGCTTCCTTTGGCAGTAGTGACGAGAAAGACACCATCCTTCTTCTCGACCTTCTGTACTGCCTCCATTGTCCGGAGGTTGAGTTGATTGTCGGTGATGATCTGATTCCAGCGCTTCAGTAGGTCCTCTTTCGTTGCACCATCGAGCCAGAGTTTTCCTTTCGGCGGCTGCGTGTCAGGCTCGGCGTACACGTACTTGCCTTCGGGAAAGTTCTCTATTGTATTGGCGACTTGTTCCTTCTCAAGTAGCACGTACCGCATTCCTCGCTCTTTTGCTTGAAGAGCAGCGTTCAGTCCTGCTGCACCAGCGCCGACAATGACAATATCGAGCAACTCCGCATCAGCGCCGTCAGTTGCTCCGGGCAGCGACGCTATATGCTCAATCACCTCGTACCCCTGTGCCATCGCGTATTTGATGACTGGAGCGCCGGCAAGGTCCCCGATGATGTAGAAGCCGGGGATGTTGCTCTCGTTGTGCTTCCTCAAAGAGGGGCGCTCGTTCATCCCGCTGCCTGAATGAAGAACTGCAACAATCTGTTGTCGTATCTTCTCGACGAGCGAGAGCTTTCGTTCTATCTTGTCCATTCAGATGATCGGAATGATGGAACTTAGCAGGTTGTTGAAAAACCCAGCCGCACAGTCATTGCGAGCGAAGCGAAGCAATCTCATTTCTCGAATCCACGCTGAAAAGAGAGATTGCTTCGGCAGAAAGCGCCTCGCAATGACAATAAAAAGACTTTCTTCAGCAGCCTGCTAGTAGTCTGTTACGATGAATGATGAACATTGTCATAATGCCGAGCAAGAGTG
>CAYHRX010000292.1:0-4927 GCA_964359075.1 uncultured Chitinophagales bacterium | reverse complement strand
GGCGCAGAAGACCGAGCAGGGGCTGGCGACGGTGGCGGTGCACGCGGGCCACACGCCCGACAGCGACACGCTCTCGCGCGCGGTGCCGCTGTATCTCACGACGTCGTATGTGTTCCGCGACGCGGCGCACGCCGTGGACCTCTTTGATGTCTTCGGGATGCTGTGTGTACCACTCCACGTGATAGTCAATCAGCTTCTGGAACGCACCGAGGAGGAACGAGCCTGAGCCACAGGCGATGTCGATGATTCTGAGCTTGGAAATCTGTTTAGGGGTCAGGGGTTTGGGTTGATCCCTATTCCCTATCCCCTGAACCCTACCCCCTACACACTCACCCCTCAAAAGCCTCCCCACCGTATTCTCCACAATGTAATTCACGATGTACTGCGGCGTGTAGTAGACCCCGCCCGCTTTCCGTACTTCCGGCTTCTCCTCGACACGCACTTGTTTTGCCGTCAGCCGGATCGTCTTGCCAAGGAACCGCTCGTAGATGCTGCCGAGAATCTCCACCCCGATCTCATCGAAGTTATACGGCGAGAGCGGGTAGTTGATGCTCTTGAATATCTTCTCCAGAATCTTGTTGCCGACCTCAAGCTGTTCGGATTCGTGCTCGGCGAAGAGCAGGCCATTGTAGAGGGGACGCTTCTTTTCAATGAGCTTCGTGAACAGCTCGTACAGCGACAAGCCTGGATGGGATTCCCAGAGTCTGAGCAGAGCAAGCAGCTCCTGATCAGGATCAATGTTCCTGTCTTCGCACACGCGGAGGAACACAATGCGGTCGAGGATGCGCTGGACGCACTCGTTGAGTGTGCCCGTGGTAAGGATGCGGCGGTTCTTCGGATGCTTGGCGATGTCCTGTGCAAGCTCAACGCGCCATTCGGAGAGGTCGTCGAGGAATGAACGGTCGAGTGCAAACTCTCCCTTCTTCTTCTCCAAATACTTCTTCTGCACCGCCTCGATGGAGCCTCCAACCACCGCCTCACGTGAGAACGCATCGTACAGCTTGTCAAACTCGTCCAGGTAGGTCTTGTAGGAGAGATCGAATTCTTTCAGTACGCCGACTTTGGGCTTGTCGTAGAATGGCCTGCGCGTGCAATCGAAGACGCGGAACTCTTCGAAGTCGGTAAGTATGGAAACAGGCACCCGCGCAGAGAAGCCGTAGCGTTTGATCTGAAAGATGGCATCAAGGTTTGTCATCAGGTCAACGAACGGCTTCTTTGCTTCAACGAAGAACTTGGTCGAGCCTTGAATGCGGAAGCGGTAGTCGGGTTTCTTCGTCGCCATCTTCTGCTCGGCCTTGAACTCATCGTCGGCGATGTATTCGAGTAGCGAGGCCATTTCTTCCGTTGTTGCTGTTGTAGGGGCGTGCGGCTGAACGCCCCTAGTGAGAGAGGATTTCACCCGGCCTTCGGGAAGGACCTCAAGCCGGAACGGCGGCTCAAGCTTCTTGTTGCGGACATCCCACCCAAGCGCTTCGAAGAACGGATCGATGAGAGATTGGCGGGCTTGGGCTTCGTTGAACGCCTGCGTCTTGAGTTGATGGACGTTTTGCTCGAAGTAGTGGACGAGCTTCTCAATGTCAGCTTTGGCTGACGACCTGGTTTGGCTCATGCGAATTCAGATCATCATGTGGTGGAGTGGGATGAGAGGGCGTGCTTCCTGCCCGAACAAATATATGAAAGGGCGGTCAATAATGCTGACCGCCCTTTCGACTGAGAGTCCCAAAACTCAGAATGGATCACACTGTCACTGCCCGCTTGTCTCCTTTCAGCACTTCAAGCCCGTACTCGAATCCTCTCTCAAAAGCCTTCAGGTTGAGATCTTCTGTTCCCTTCGGAACCGACGCCAGCACAGCCTGCTCCATTGCCTTCTTCCCGACGACATCTGTTACAGCAGAAAGGAATCCCATCATCACGATGTTAACGACCATCTTCTTCCCCAATTCTTCGGCAATGCGTGTGGCAGGAATTGAGAAGTGTTTGATATCCTTCCTGAGGTTGTGGGGATTCACCAGCTCCTCTTCAGTGATCAGGATGCCGCCCGGTGCAAGCTCGGGCGAGAACTTCGTATATGCCTCCTGCGACATAACAACCATGAGCGAAGGAGATGTAATGTAGGGATATGCGATCTGCTCATGCGAGACAATCACCTGTGAGCTGCATGCGCTGCCACGCGCTTCCGGTCCGAATGCCTGAATCATCGTCGCATGCTTCTCGTCGTAGATCGAAGCTGCACGACCGATGATGTATCCACTGAGGATCACTCCCTGTCCCCCGAAGCCGCCAATCTTGATTTCCGTTCTTGCCATCTGTCTAGCCTCTGTATGGAGTATAGTCTTCGCCAAGCTTCTGCTGGTAGTACGCATTCATCACGTCAAGATACGTCGGACGATCTTTGTCGACGAACTTCCCGACGACAATCTTCCCCTGAAACTCCAGAGGGATAGTCTTGGTGTCTGCCCCGTTGCGGACTTCGCTGTTGTCTTTGTAGTAGATCATCTGGTCCAGTCCGTCGCCGAGTTTGTTCCTGCGACTGTAGAAGGTCGGACAGGGCGCCAGCACTTCGATGAACGAGAAGCCCTTCTTTGCCAACGCCTCCTTGATGGCTTTCGTCAGATGGCGGACATGAAATGCGGTCCATCGTGCAACGTAGACCGCACCGCATGACTCGGCAAGATATGGAAGATTGAATGGCTGCTCATAATTGCCATACGGTGCCGTCGAAGCTGTGGCAGTCATCGGGGTTGTCGGAGCAACCTGTCCGCCGGTCATCCCGTAGATGAAGTTGTTCACAAGGATGACTGTCATGTCAACGTTACGGCGGGCGGCGTGAATGAAGTGGTTCCCTCCGATCGCCGTCAGATCACCATCACCGCTGTAGACGACCACCTTCAGTTCGGGATTCGCGAGCTTTAGCCCTGTGGCAAACGGTATCGCCCTCCCGTGAGTTGTGTGGAACGAGTCGAGGTTGATGTAGCCGGCCACCCGGCCCGTGCATCCGATCCCCGACACAACAGCAACCTTCCGCAGGTTAAGTCCGCTTGTCTCAAGTGCGTGCGCGAAGCAATTCACTGTCGTCCCGATCCCGCAGCCCGGACACCAGATGTGCGGCATCCGCTCCATGCGCAAGTACGACTCAACGGTGTTTACCGGTACGCTTTCCTCAATCTCAAACAGTTCTTCTGGCATGGATGGTTACCCTCTCACGCTCTGGATGATAGCATTGTAGATGTCCTTGGGGTTATGGACTGTGCCGCCCGGATGACCAACCAATTCCACCCGGGCCTTCCCTGAGGCACAGCGTTCCACTTCGTACACCATTTGTCCGAGGTTCAGTTCCGGCACAACGAAGGACTTCACTTGCGAGGCGAGCGCACGGATGCGCTTCTCCGGGAACGGCCATACCACCACGAGACGCAGATGACCGACCTTCATCCCTTCTTTCCGTGCCTGCTCGATTGCGGGTATTGCCGTGCGGGATGTGATGCCGTACGTTACCACCACAACATCGGCGCCCTCCACCTGATCTTCATTGTACTCGATGATCCTGTCAGCGTTGTGCTTGATCTTGTTGACAAGACGTGGAATCAGTTTGCCCTGAGCACTCACCGTCATGCTCGGGTAACCGTTCTCGTCGTGTGTCAGACCGGTGACGTGGATGTTGTAGCCATCTCCAGCCTTTACCATAAGCGGCACGAGATCGTGGCCTGCCTTGTACGGCACATAGTCTTCCTGCGGACCTTCATAGTACCTCCGTGGGGTCACCTCGATGCTTTCAGCAGGAGGAATGACGACCCGCTCTGTCATGTGTCCGACACACTCATCCATCATGAAGAGGACCGGCACCCGATACTGCTCGGAGAGATTGAACGCCTTGATTGTCAGGTCGAAACATTCTTGTGGTGAGTTTGGTGCAATCGCGATGATGCCGTAGTCGCCATGTGAACCCCAGCGGGCCTGCATCATGTCGCCTTGTGCCGGCTGCGTCGGCAAACCGGTCGAGGGCCCCGCTCGCTGAACATCCACAAACACACATGGTGTTTCCGTCATCGCAGCCAAACCGATGTGTTCCATCATAAGTGAGAAGCCTGGCCCGGAGGTGACGGTCATCGCCTTCTTCCCGCCCCACACCGCACCTTGAATTGCTATGGACGATGCAATCTCATCTTCCATCTGTAAGAACATTCCTCCAATCGCCGGGAACCTCACTGCGATGCGCTCAACAACTTCTGTCGATGGAGTGATTGGGTAGCCTGCAACGAACCTGCATCCCGCGGCGATCGCTCCCTCAGAGCACGCATGGTCGCCGTCAAGAAAGTGAGGGCCCGTGAGAACACCTTTTGGATCTGCTTTCACAACACACTCCTATCGCTGTTTCTTCTTCTTGATGAAGCCATAGATGGCAAAGTCGGGACAGAGCAACCCGCAGATGTTGCAGCCGTTGCACAGCTCGTGAGATATGAGCACAGGCGGGTGGTAGCCCTTGGCGTTGTACTGCTCGGAGAACTCCAGCGCTTTTGTCGGGCAGAACTCTATGCAGAAGCCACAGCCCTTGCAGCGTTCCACGGTAATCACAAGTGAGCCGATGCCTTTCTTCTGTTCCGTTGCTTTCTTTTGTTCGGTTGCTGTCACCATGCACTTATCCCGAGAATGATAGACGGCCAATTACAATTCTTTTATCACATGCTGCGCCAAGAGCGAGCTGGCATTTCTGCTGGAATTCAGCAGTTAGGTTCGGTGAGTTGTTACAGGAATGAAAAACCTGCTGGAAGAATTCTTGATTCTGAAAAAGGGGCTGTTGAGAAAGTAAGCAAAAAACAAACAATGCCGAGAGAACTCGTTCTCGACGTCGTTACACTTCGAGGTTCCCTCTTTCGGAAATCTTACTCAGGCAGCTTTGCCCAGCGCTTGGCAACCTCATGGTACGTCA
>CAYHRX010000291.1:0-4948 GCA_964359075.1 uncultured Chitinophagales bacterium | reverse complement strand
GCTTCTGACTTGGGTTGGATTCATCGGAGGTAATATAAGACTTTTTGTATAGAATTCCCAATGGAACAATCACACAGTAGCCCACTACAAGAAGGATTGGTGCGACGACCAACGGAAGAAAACCCTCGATGGATCCCTCGAGCATCGCCAGATACCCCGCAACAATTACGGCGATCCCGACTCCTATGATGACATAGTTCTCTTTGGCGAGCGGGATACTGCCTTCGCGAAAACCCTTTTGCCGTTGCGACTTCTTCTTTACAGGCTTTGTCACAGAAATTCTCCCAAGTAAGTTTGAATCGTGAAAGAAAAAGCCCAGCGTTGGGGGGAACGCCGGGCTTGACCATTACAACATACAACAGTCAGGGGAGAAACTGTCGTACAGGTCTGGCAATAAATAACACAATTCCCGAACATTGTCAAGTAAAATCTTAGACGAAGAGCCTTGAGAATCCCTTTAAATGCATGAGGCCAGTTTGACTAGGCGTTGGTCGACTGGATCACCCCATCCTGAATCCGCACAATCCGGTCTGCGCTTTTCGCCAGCGACTCATTGTGCGTCACCACTACAAATGTCTGATCATACTGCCGACTCAGATTCCAGAGGATCTCATGGAGCTGGTTCGCATTCTCCGTGTCAAGGTTCCCCGAAGGCTCATCGGCAAGAACCACCTTCGGGGAGTTCATAAGCGCCCGTGCCACTGCGACTCGCTGTTGCTCACCGCCAGAGAGCTGGGTCGGCTTCGACTCTGCCCTATCTTCGATCCCGACTTGAGCGAGTAGTCCCATCACCCGATCCCTGACCTGGGCAAGACTCTTTCCCATGATCAACGCCGGCATGGCAACATTCTCAAGCGCAGTGAACTCGGGCAGGAGATGGTGGAATTGGAACACGAATCCAATTTGCCGGTTCCGGAACTGCGCAAGCTGGCTATCATCCATTGCAAAGACATCAACGCCATCATACAGAGTCTTTCCGGCTGTCGGACGGTCAAGCGTTCCCATGATGTGCAATAGGGTACTCTTCCCCGCTCCAGACGCACCGACAATCGCCAGGATCTCCCCGCGGTGAACACTCAGGTTGACTCCTCGCAGCACGAATAGTCGCCGCTCTTGCGTTTCCCCGACAAGAAACGTCTTGGTCAAGTCTTCAACCTTGATGACGACCTCGGTCGTTTTCCTTTTTGCCACTGCATTACTCCCAGCGAATAGCGTTTACCGGCAGCAACATCGAAGCACGCCGCGCAGGATAGAGCGAGGCGAGCGTGCTCAGCAACATCGAAGCAACTGTCACGGCAATGAAGTCTATCCACCTTACCTCAACCGGTATTGCTGGAATGATATACACGTTTGGATCCAATGGGAACAACTGATAATGGATTTGAAGATAGCATACGATGAGTCCGAGACATAGACCGAGAGATGTTCCAATACTGCCAACCAGGAGTCCCTCGAACATGAAAATGCGCGTGATGCTTGTCCGGGTAGCCCCCAACGATTTCAGCACACCGACATCTCTCTTCTTTTCAATCACACCCATCGTCAGCGAGCCAAGCACATTGAACGTCGCCACACCCACAATCAGACACAGGATGAGGTAGGCGCTCCACCGCTCAATCTTCATTACCGAGTACAAGTCTTTGTGGAGATCATACCAGGTTGAAATGGCATAGCGGTCACCGAGCTGTGACAGGAGAGAACTCTTCACATCATCGGCGAGTTGTATGTCCTTCAGCCTAAGCTCAACGCCACCAACACCGTCCTTGTATTGAAACAGATACTTGGCAGACTCGAGCGACAGATACGCATAATGAGCATCGTACTCCTTGTTGTTGGAATCATAGATACCGACAACAGTACACTTCCTCGTCAGTGGCTGCCCGAATTGCATCAGCATCGCATCAACGCCAACAGGACTGATCACTGATACTTCAGTACCGACCGTTGCCCCCAGTCGATCCGCAAGGGCAAGGCCGAGCACGATTCCGCCGGATGCCTTGGTGTCCTCAAACCTGAATTTGCCGAGCACGGTGCTTCGCGCAACGCCGGAGACTGTTCCAACTGTCGAATCAACAACGCCGCGGACAACGACAACGCGGTTCTGTTGCCGCACCACCAGCAGTGCCTTGCTCTCAATGAAAGAGGAAGCGCCGATTACTCCCGGTGTCCTCGCAACAGCTTCGAGCAGTGAATCCGAGACCTGCATCGACTTCCCCTTCACAGCTTCCAGCCGGAGGTGTGGGTCGAATCCGACCAGAACCTGTGTGACTACTCCGCTAAACCCATTGAACACCGAAAGCACGATGATCAACGCCGCAACCCCCACCGTTATCCCGATGACAGACACCAGCATGATGATGTTGATGAATCTCATCTGCCGTTTGGAGCGGAGATACCGCCGCGCTATAAAATGCTCATATCTCATCCTTACGTGAACCTCAGTGCATTGACCGGATGAAGCCGGGATGCAAGTCGTGCAGGGACGATGGAACTCACCAGACACAACGCTACGCTGATACCGGACACCAGCAGGAAATACTCTGCCCGCAACAGGATCGGGACGGTGGACATGAAATAGATATCACTGGGGAGCGAGAAAAACTGAAACTTGAGTTGCGCAAGACAAAGCCCAAGAGCCAGTACATTCCCAATCGCCGTACCGGTCAGTGCAATCGTCAGTCCTTGCCGGAGAAAAATCTTTGTAATCCCTGCACGGGTTGCTCCGAGCGACATCAGGACGCCGATGTCCTTCGTCTTTGTCAACACCATCATCAACAACGTCCCGATGACGTTCACTGTCGCGACGACAATGATCAGGCCGAGGATGATGGGGATGGGCTTCTTCTGCAGCTCGATCCAACTGAAGATATTGCGGTAGGTCTGGAACACCGTTCTGCCATAGTGAGGATACCCTAACATCTCCTGCACCTTGCCGGCAACAACCTCCGCACTGTCTACAGGACTCACAAGGATATCGTATCCGGAAACAGCATCGCCCATCTGGAAGATCGTCTGGGCGTCGGGGAGCGACGTGAATGCGTACACATCGTCATACTCCACCATGCCGCTCTCGTAAATGCCGCTCACGCGGAATTGCATCACCTTGTACTGTCCCTGTTCCACCAGGCGCCCTATGCCAAACACGGTCACCTTGCTGCCAACGTCAACCCCAAGCCGGGAAGCGAGCCTTCTTCCCAGCACGATGTTTGACAAGGCTCCCTCCTGCTTGCTAATGTCGTACTGGCCGGCGACGATGAACTTCCTCGTGATCGAGATGTCGTTCACCGGGTCAAGCCCTTTCAAGAGGATGCCATCAACAGTCTCTTTTGATCGAATCAACGCTTCGCGGGCAACAAATGGGGCGACTGACTTCACGTATCGAACGCTATCCTCGATCAAGCGCGTATTGCGGTCGTAGTCTTTGAGAGGAAGGTTCTGGAAGCCAAGAACCTGCACGTGACTCGTGAAGCCGACCACCTTCTCGGTAATCTCTCGTTCAAAGCCTCCGAGAACCGACAATGCGATGATCAGGGTCGCCGTACCAAGAGCTACGCCGAGTATCCCAATCGTAGTGACAAATGAGACGAACCCGTCGTTATGCTTCGAGCGGAGATAACGTGTGGCGATGAGAGAGGTGTATGACATGGGGACTCGTTAGCTGGTTCCCTTTGAGCTGAACTCGAGCAGGTAGGCCTTGATGAAGTCATCAAGCGAGCCATCCATTACTGCCTGCACGTTGCTCGTCTCCACGTCGGTGCGGTGGTCTTTCACCATGTTGTAGGGATGGAACACGTACGAACGGATCTGGCTACCCCATTCGATTTTCTTCTTTGTGCTCTCGATTGCGCTCAAGCGTGCTTCTTCCTCCTCCTTCCGCCTCTGATAAAGTTGCGACTTCAGCATCTTCAGCGCACGCTCCTTGTTCTGGAACTGTGACCGCTCCTGCTGGCACGCGACAATGATGCCGCTGGGAACGTGCGTAATCCGAACGGCAGTTTCCACCTTGTTGACGTTCTGCCCTCCCTTCCCTCCTGCGCGGTACGTGTCAATCTTCAAGTCGGCAGGATTGATCTCGATCTTAACGTCATCCTCGATTTCAGGATAGACAAACACCGATGCAAATGAAGTGTGGCGCCGGGCATTGGAATCAAACGGGGAAATCCGGACAAGGCGGTGGACTCCGTTTTCGGCTTTCATGTAGCCGTACGCATACTTGCCCATGACCTCAACAGTCACACTCTTGATGCCAGCGCCATCACCGTCGAGCCGGTCAACAAGCGAGACTTTGTAGCCTTTGCGCTCAGCCCAGCGGATGTACATGCGAAGAAGCATCTCGGCCCAATCCTGCGATTCCGTTCCTCCGGCTCCAGAATGAATCGTAAGAATGGCGCTCCGCTCATCGTCCTCCCCGCTCAGCATGTTGCGGAATTCAAGATCCTCGATGCCTTTCCGCACAGCCTCAAGGTCCTTCTCGATCTCAGGGCCGAACGATTCGTCGTTCGACTCTTCCGCAAGCTCGATGAGGGAAGAGGAGTCGTGAAGGATGCGCTGCTGGTCTTTCCATCCGTTGATCCACTCGTTCAGCTCACTGATTCTCAGCATCACTTTCTGGGCAGCAACGTTGTCGTTCCAGAAATCCGGGGCCTCCGTTTTCGCCTGCAGGCCGGCTACGGTGCTTTCCTTTCCATCGATGTCAAAGATAACCTCGTAGCGTCGTCAGCCGTTTCTGTAGTTCCTTGATCGAATCTTTCTGGTCTTCAAACATGGTTCCACCTCTCAGAAAATGTTCTCCACGAATTCACATCCGTCTCGCATTCCTGCGAGACGAGATCTCGTCCCCCTGGGACGGACGAATCAGCACTAATAGGTTGTTGAAAAACAGAATTCTTAGCCACGGAGGCACCGAGGCCTGCCTGACCGGCGGGCAGGCACGGAGTGAATGTGATGA
>CAYHRX010000290.1:0-4954 GCA_964359075.1 uncultured Chitinophagales bacterium | reverse complement strand
CGAGAGAACCTTGACCATATTGAGGACCCGCTGCAGCAGCGGACTGTCCTTGTGCCCTCCATCGGCTACACACACGACAACTCGCTGTGGGGCTACATCGCACCGATGAATGGCACACGCTACAATGTGAACTTGTTCGGCACGCCGAAGCTGGGGAACAACGGACTGAGTTTCTTCAATGTCACGGGCGACTACAGGACGTACCTCCGGCTGGGCAGGTACTACAGCCTCGCGTTCCGGATGGCTGGCGGCGGGAGTTTCGGCAGGAACCCGCAGAAGTTCATTATCGGCGGCGTAGATAATTGGATCAATAGAGAGTTTGAACGCGGGTATGTGCCGCTTGAAAATGCAGAAGACTACATCTTCCTCCAGATCGGTGTCCCTCTTCGCGGATACAACTACACTGCCGCGGTAGGCTCACGATATGGCCTCTTCAATATGGAGCTGCGCTACCCGTTGTTTGCATTTCTGCAAGCGGGTCCGCTCCCCATCGGATTACAGAGTATTGGCGGTGTCATGTTCTTTGACATGGGTGCTGCGTGGAACAAGGAGCGTGACTTCGTTGCCTTTACACGCGACGCGAACGGACACGTTGTCACGCGGGACCTCCTCATGGGTATGGGAACCGGTGCGCGCATCTACTTCCTCGCGTTCCTGGTGAAGTTCGACGTGGCATGGTCGTGGGATGTAAATTCATTCTCGCCACCGAAATACTACCTCTCGCTCGGAACAGATTTCTAGAAGGCTCTGTGATAGCCATAAAGGGCGTCTCATCGACGCCCTTCTTGTTTCCAACCAGCGGAGAAAACTTACTTCCTCTGCTTTGGGTTCCTCACACCGGCTTCTTACACCATCGGGGGACAACTCGTGGATACGAACCTTGATCCATGCTTCTAGAGACTCAGTCGGAAACCCATCAAAAAAGAAATCAACCGCAGAGAGCGCAGAGAAAAAGATTGGAATGGAAACCAAAAAACAAAAGCCTATTTCTCCGCGACCTCTGCGCTAATGAACATCTGCTCAATTTATCGGCAGCTCCACCGTAAACACCGAGCCTTTGTCCACCTCGCTCTGTACGCTGATCTTTCCGCGATGCAATTCGGCAATCCACTTTGCAATCGAGAGTCCAAGTCCTGTGCCGCCGATTTCCCGCGAGCGTGCCTTGTCCACACGATAGAACCTGTCGAACACCCTGGTGATGTCTTCCGGTGAGATACCGATACCTGTGTCGCTGACTTGAAACACTGCTGCCCCGTTTCGGCGTTCCACGGAAAGCGTCACCGCGCCGCCATCGGGAGTATATTTGATCGCGTTATCAATAATATTCAGGAAGAGCTGACGCAGCCGTACCTTGTCGCCTACAATCGTAATCGGATCGTTCTTTGCCAGAGAAACGTGGATATGCTTTCCTTCAGCAAGCATCTCACTATCGTCGAAAAGCTCCCGGACCAACATGCCGAGGTTTACCTCCGAGAGATTCACTTCATACGAGCCCTGGTCTGCCTTTGCCAGCGTCAGGAGGTTCTCTATCATAGAGCTCATCCGGAGGATTTCCTCCATGGAGCTCTCAAGAACCTGCCGGTATTCTTCGGGGGTCTTTGGATTACGAAGCGCAAGCTCTATTTCGCCACGCATCACTGTCAGCGGCGTCCTGAGCTCGTGCGAGGCATCAGCGGAGAATTGCCTGACCTGTGCAAATGAGCTGTGCAGCCGATGGATCATATCGTTGAACGTGGAAATCAACCTTCCAATCTCGTCGTCAACATCGCGCCGGGGGATTGTCTGGTCGAGGTTCTCCGCGGTGATACGACGGGCTCGTGTCGTCACTTCATCGACCGGGCGCAGAGACGTGTTGGCAAGATACAGTCCGCCAACAACTGACACGGCGAGAGCAATGGGGATCATGATGAGAAAGATGGAGAAGAGGTTCTCCAGCGCATCGCGCAACTCGGCGATCGGGTAGCCGACGAGGATGGTGAAGTTCTTTTCACGGGATGCCGCCACACGCACCGACTGTCCATTGAGCCAGGTGTAGGCCAGAAAGCTCGTGTCTCGCACAAGCGGTTGGTCAAGCTTGAGCGTGTCTTCACCCAGACTGATGGAGCGGTAGAAGATCGTCCCTTTGCGGTCGATGACCTGGATATAGGTCTTCTTCGGACTCTGCAGAGTGTGTTGGTAAATCTGGTTCCAGATCTCGTCCGCTTCCTCGGCCGCCTCACCTTCCACAGAATCCTGCGGCGCAATTTGTTGCTTCGGCTTCTTCCTCAACAACGACTCGACAGACCGCTTCGTCGGCTTCACTTTGCTCGCACGGGGCTGAATGTAGTCGCGCACCCATCGGACTTCGGTACGAAGCGAGAGATCCAGATTGCTGGAAAGCGTGTTGCTGGTATAGTAGTACGCCACGCCACCAAACGCGAGCAGCGTGGAGAGAACAAGCACGGTGTACCAAAAGGTAAGCCGTGCACGTATGGATTGCAGCGAGAACTTCACCGGCTATTCCTCCTTCATAACATACCCAACGCCCCGCACCGCGTGAATCAGTCGCACCTCTCCATCACGCTCAATCTTGTTTCGCAGGTGGTTCACATACACATCAATGATGTTCGTTCCTGTGTCGAAGTTGTAGTCCCAGATATGTTCAGCGATGATCGTACGGCTGAGCACACGCTCCTTGTTCCTGAGGAAGTACTCCAGTAGCGCGTATTCCTTTGCCGTAAGTTCTATTGTTCGTCCGGCACGTCTTGCTTTATGTGTCACTGTGTCCAGCTCGAGATCGGCGATCGTGAGAATGGTTGACTTCTCCTTCAACCCCCTGCGGAGAAGAGATCGGACGCGGGCAAGAAGCTCCGCGAACGCAAAGGGTTTCGTCAGGTAATCGTCAGCACCACTGTCGAGGCCGGCAACCTTATCTTCAGTTGTCCCCTTTGCTGTCAGCATCAGCGCCGGTGCCGTCCCTTTGCGGGCACGGAACTCCTTGATCAACTCCAATCCCGACCTCTTCGGCAACATCACATCGAGGATGAGGAGATCATAGTTCTCCGATTCCGCCATCCGCAATCCCTCTTCACCATCATGTGCAACGTCGGCCGTGTAGTGTTCTTCTTCCAATCCCTGTTGGATAAACCGTGCGACTTTTTTTTCGTCTTCGACAACCAGAATTCGCATATCATAATGGTACTTCATTTTGCCAATACTTGCAAAGCACGCGTCTTGGATTACGGGAGAAATTTAGCTATATTTTTGCCGTTCAATTTCAACGCCCGACATGACCAAACGCTTTCCTGTCCTCTTCTGTGTTGCCAGTCTTCTCTTGTTCACAGGCTGCATCCAGCATATCGCCATCTCCACTGTCGGGGGGATTGTGGATGACGGCTTTGACGCGCTCACTGAGGAGCAAGACCTCGAGTTTGCGGCACAGGCTCTTCCTTCCAACCTCAAGCTTCTGGAGATCATGCTGAAGAGCGAGCCGGAAGACGCCAGGCTCCTTCGCCTCCTCGCCGAGGGCTACAACAGCTACGCGCTTGGATTCGTCGAAGACACAGACCCTGAGCGTGCGAAGATGTTCTACTTGCGCGCCACAGACTATGCCCTGCGGCTGGTGCGACAGGATGCAGCGCTGGCAAAGGCTTTCGACAGCTTTCAAGTTGACGATCTGAAAGCTGAGTTGGCACGGCGCGATAAGGATGACGTGCCGGGAATCTTCTGGGCTGCATTCGGAATGGGTAGCTACCTGAATTTGGCATTGAACAACCCTGACGCGATCGCGATGCTGCCGAAAGCGGAAGCGATGATGAAGTTTGTCGCGAGAGTCGACTCGTCGTTCTATTATGCCGGTGCGGATATGTTCCTCGGAACACTCTATGGCAGCCGGGCAAGAATTCTCGGAGGCGATCCGGACGTCTCACGCGCGCACTTCGAGCGGGCGCTGCGGATCACCGGAGGCAACATCCTGATCACGCACGTGTACTTCGCAGGCTCGTACGCTGCCCAAACGTTGAACGAATCACTGTTCGATGAGCTGCTTGCCACAGTTGACCGGACATCCATCGATGTCTTCCCCAAGTTCCGTCTTGGGAACGCCATTGCAAAGAAGAAAGCCAAGCTGCTTCAAGCCAGGAAGGCCGACCTGTTCTGATTCGACAAACAGCCGCCGTTGTCCATTTGATCAAGGAGGGTATTGTGAGAAGAGTATTTCTAACGCTGGCGGGATGTCTGCTTTGGGTATCCGCCCAGAGCACATCCCATGCGCAACAGTTCATTATCAAGTTCGCCACCATTGCCCCCGAGAACTCCACGTGGATGAAGGTGATGAGGGAATACGACGCCACCATCCGCAAGGAGAGTGACGGACGGATGGGATTCAAGATCTACGCGGGCGGAGTGCAGGGAGAAGACAAGGATGTCATCCCGAAAATCCGACTGGGACAATTGCACAGCGCTGGGCTGACCGGCTTCGGGCTCGGCAAGATCGCACCGAAGCTCCGTATCCTCGACTCCCCGTTTCTGTTTGAGAGCTACGACGAAGTCGACCACCTGTACAACCAGCTCGATGCCGAGCTGAGCAAATCCATGCTTGACAATGGATTTGTTAACCTTGGTTGGACCGAGGTTGGTTTTGTGTACGTGTACACGAACACGCCGGTCAAGTCCCCTGCTGACATGAATGGAGTGAAGATGTGGATGTGGGAAGGCGACCCGATAGCCGAAGCAATGTTCAAGCCATTCGATATCCAACCTATCACGCTGTCGGTCATCGATGCTTGCGTGGCCTTGGCCCCGACCCTGCACCAGCTCAACGGCGAGCCGATCATCCGCCCGCTTATGATGGGCGGCGAGAAAAAGTATGTCATGTTCCTGCACGACTACCAGGCGCGCGACATGCGGACTTCCACCACGACCGGCCAGTGGCTCGATATCCAGAAGGCCGCAACGTCCGGCGGCGAGCGTTACA
>CAYHRX010000289.1:0-4971 GCA_964359075.1 uncultured Chitinophagales bacterium | reverse complement strand
ACAGGCGTGCTGACGAGGAAGTCTTCCTGTCCGGTGAGCCGGTGCAGCAACGTGTTGAACACTGCCAGCAGAACCATGTACAACGTCGTCCCTGTTCCACCGGCAAGGGACTTCAACGAGTGAGACTGCTCCTTTGAAATCGTGAATAACTTCTTCGAGCCTTTGAAGGTAGTTGTGCTTGTCCGCTGTCTGTCCATTGGTAACTGGATGATGTGCGGTGCACCATCGAGATGCTGAGTCCAGAAGGAAACACGGTCCGGCAGCGCTTTGTCCTGAAATGTTCTCTCCTGCCAGGAGGCATAATCTCTGTACTGTATGGGGAGTTCAGGCAAAGGTGAAGGTCTTCCATGGGAGAAACAATCATACAGCACAACGAACTCTCTGACCAGCACTCCAACCGACCACCCATCGGAAATGATGTGGTGCATTGCCATGACAGCGATATGCTCTTCCTCCCCCAGACGGAGCAGCGCAGTGCGGAGTAGTGGTCCGGTTGAAATATCAAACGGCCGCTGGAGTTCTTCTACGACAGTTTTCTCGATAGACGCTGCCTCTGGTGTGTCTGAAAGCCTCTCGATGTCGAGGAGGTTGATGTGCAAAGGGAATGGGGGAGAGATGACCTGGGCGGGTTCGCCGTTGTCGATCCGGAATGTCGTCCGCAACGATTCGTGCCGTCGGATGATTTCATTGAGGGCGCGCTCTGCAGTGTCTATGCTGATCTTGCCACGAATGCGGATCGCCTTACCGGTGTTGTACACCGCATTGCCGGGATCGAACTGATCCAGAAACCACAACCGGCGCTGGTACACAGAAAGAGGTGCGCTAGCAGGCTGATGCGCCTTCTTCTTCAGCACTCGGGCCAGAAGTTCACGCTTCTCTTCGATGGTGAGGTTTTCAATCGGTATCGACATCGTATCTACCGCCTATTCTTCTCGGCGACTAGCGCCTTCAATTCATCCTCACTGACAAGGGAGGTCAGCAGCGAGTCCACTTCACCCTCGGACAGCGTGTCCAGTTTCTTGAGGAGTTCGTCCGGGCGTCCAAGCTGACTGTCGGGCTGAGGGCTCTTGGGAATGTTCGGCGGCGACGGTTGTTGATGGGTGGAGAGTGTACCCGTGACTTGCGAGAGGAGGACAGTCGAGAGTTTTGAGATGCTTGGTCCGCGCATCAACTCCACCGTCGGCAGCGATGTACCGATCTCTTTCTCGATCCTGTTCTTCAGCTCAACCATCATGAGTGAATCAAGACCCATTTCATTGAGCGGACGTTCTGCGTCAAGCTTTGCTGCAGATGTGCCCAGCACCCGAGCGATCTGCTCTTTGAGGAACGACTGTACAATCTCCAGCCGCTGCTCGGGCGATGCAGCAAGCACGGTGTCGCGGATACGGCCGCGATCGTTGCCGCTGCCGTCGCGAAGCAGATCGGCGCTCATCAAGTGTGAGAACTTTGGCGAGCGTTGAGACGAAGCGACTCCGGCCTGCGTCCGCCAGTCCATCTTCATGATGCCAACATGTGCCTTGTGCGAGGCCATTGCTCTGCCCATGGCGCTCAGGGCAAGTTTTGCGCTGAACCCTTTGATACCAACGCTGTCGAGATGTTGGGCGACCTGGGTATTCCGTGCGACATAGCCTGCATCGCTTACATGGCCCCATGCGATGGAGAGAGCCGGCAATCCATGCTGCTTCCGGTAGTGTGCAAGCGCGTCAAGGAACGCATTCGCCGCGACATAGTTTCCCTGGCCGGGATTGCCGGCGATCGTTGCAACGGATGAGTACAAAACGAAGAGATCGAGAGGTGTGTCCAGGGTTGCGTTGTGGAGGTTCCAGGCGCCGAGGATCTTTGGGCGCATCGCGGTTCTGAACCGGTCGCTTGTAAGTTGGAGAAGGACACCGTCATCAAGCACCATTGCAGCATGGATTATTCCGCGCAATGGAGGAAGTGAGGCCTTGACCTGGTCGAGTACACGCGTTACATCCTCCTCAACGGCAACATCACCGCGGACAACCAGCACTTGAGTGCCTTTTGATTCCATCCTCGCAATCGCCTGCTGTGCCTCATTGTTGATCGTGGCCGACCTTCCCATCAGCGCAATGTGGCGGGCTCCGTTGGCAGTCATCCACTCTGCAGTTGCCAGTCCGAAACCACCGAGGCCGCCGGTGATCAGATAAGAGGTGTTGTCCTTCAACCTCACCGATTGCTCATAGTGAGGCTCAACAGCAACCTCCTCGTTGTGGAAAGAAACAACAATCTTCCCGATATGCTTTGCCTGCGCCATATGTCTGAACGCATTCACAACATCACCAAGCGCGAACACGCGATGAGGCGGGGCGTGCAACTCGCGCTTCTCAAATAAGCGCACAACTTCATCCATGCATGTGCGGATAAGAGTTGGTCTCTCAGTAAATACCTTCGGGTTGGCTGAAATGAACGAGATGCTGTTCTTGAACGGGCGCATTCCAAGCTTTGTGTTCTGGTAGATGTCCCGTGTCCCAATCTCAATGAACCGCCCGAACGGTGCCAGGCACGAAAGGCCTTTCTGGATTGCTTCGCCTGCCAGCGAGTTGAGCACGATATCCACCCCGCCGCCGTGCGTGAGGTCCATAACCTCATCGGCAAACGAGAGTGACCGGGAGTCCATAACGTGCTTCACGCCCAGCATCTGAAGGAACGCCCGCTTTTCCGGGCTGCCGGCGGTTGCAAATACCTCCGCACCTGCACGCTGCGCCAGTTGGATTGCCGCGAGTCCAACGCCGCCCGCTCCCGCCTGAATGAGAACACGCTCGCCTTGCGCCATCCTTCCAAGAATGTGCAGTGCATAGTAAGCTGTCGTGAACACGACCGGGATGGCTGCCGCCTCTTCGAACGTCAGATGCACAGGTTTGCGGATAACGAGAACGGCGTTTGTTGTGACAAAGGAGCTGAGGCATCCGCGGGTGCTCGCGATCACTTCATCGCCGGGCGCAAACTCATGGACGCCTTCGCCGACATCGACAATGATGCCGGAACATTCGTCTCCCAGAGTGAGACGGTCGTCGCTGTCCGCGGGATAGATGCCAAGTGCTTTCAGCACGTCGCGGAAGTTCAGCGAGGCTGCCATCACCCGGACTTCCACTTCGCCGGGGCCGGGTCTGCGGCGCACAGATTCCCGCACTTCAAGATTATCGAGTACCCCGGGGCCGCTCGTATCCACCCGGACAGGAACCTCCGAGACGTTTACGGTTCGTTTCTCATTTCGTGATGAGCGATGAAGTGATGATCGCATCAATCGGAGGATGTATCTACTTGAGCCTCGCAGCGCTATCTCATCCTCAGGCTCACTGCAGTCCAATTCATCGCAGAACGACTCAATCTCCTCTTCGGACGAAATCGCGCTGAGATCGACCAACCTGCATTGGAGCTCGGGATGTTCGTTCTCGATCACTCTCCCCAGTCCGACGATTGGAGATTGCGTCACCGCCAAATCTGCGCGCTCCATGCCGATAGGCTGTGCGCCCGCCGTGACAAGCCATAGTTCAAATGGAGCAAAGGTTCCAGCGGCAGCCCAAGCCTGTATCAGGTGGGTTACGCTATGGCAGCCGAGTGTTGCAGCCTCATCGAGCGATGCCAGTGTTGTCTTTACGGGTTGCATGCTGTCGATGCTCCAGCAGTGGATGACCCGATCCACGTGTTGCTGTGACGCCGCGACGCTACTGAGGAGCTGCTTGAAGTCCTCCGGCTTTTCTGGGTCCACTTCATAATGAAGATCGTCCAGCTGCCTGTAGCCGGGTGAGCGAAACACAAAGATCGCTGTGTCGCCACGCCCACTGAGATTCTGCCCGATGCGTTCGCCTGTGCCGTTACTGTCGGCAAAGACCAGGCACCTCTTTGCTGTCCGGCTGTCGGCAGGAGCGGTCTGTTGTAGCGGCACCTGCTCGAGTGCGCAGCCCTGTGCAACAAGGACCACCTGGCTCGGCTCGTCCACTCCGCCCGCCTCTGGTACTGCAACGGGATGCTGGAACCCGCTTTGCATAAGAAGGTCGATCCATTGCTGTCGTGAGAGAAGGGGATAGAATGGCCGGAGGTCGTGATCCTGGAATCGCCACCAGCCCTCTGTCAATCCGAACACAAGGTCAGCCCACCGCTGAGGGTTGTCGGTTTCCAGCAGGATGAGCATTCCCTCGGAAGCGAGAAGAGTCTTAACATGAGCCAGCGACGTTCGCAGAGCGCTCGTCGCATGGAGCACGTCGGAGGCAAGAATCAGATCGAACGACTGAGGAGTGAACTTCTGTGTAACCGGGTCCTTCTCGATATCGAGTACTTGATACTTAACGAACGGATAATCGCGGAACCTCTGTTCAGCCTTTCGAAGGAAATGGGCAGAGATATCCGTGAAGACGTACTCCACCCGGTCAGGTGGAAGTTGCGGCAGCACGTACGACGTCAAGCCGGCAGTACCAGCGCCAATCTCAAGGATGCGCACTTTCCCCCCGGCAGGCAGACGCTCAAGAGCAACGGCAACGGCTTTCGCTGCCAGCATGTTGTAGGCTTTAAATGATGGGGAGTCTTGGTAAATATGTTCCGCTGTAACCTGTGAGCCTTCCGGGAAGATAAGTGTGAGGGGATCAATATTTCCCCGCAAGACTTCCGCGAGGTGGCTGCCGCAACTTGCCGTGAGGAGAAGCTCGGCGTAAAATGCGGGGAACTTGTAGAGGAGTGATTGCCATAAAAGCGCAGTGGGCACGGCCGGAGGGATGGATCGAACCTCCCATGTATCGCCCTGTCTGTTTAGAATACTGTCATCACTCAGATGTTGGAAGAACCTCCCGAGAAGCAGTTGATGGCGTGGAGCAATGCCAAGCGCTTGTGCGAGTGATGATACAGAGATTTGTTCATTCAGGGCGGGAGCCCAGCCAAGCTCTCTTAAAGCATCAACGATGAACGACGAGCATAACTGGTTCAGATCGGGTACGCAGGCAAGATGCTGTCGTTTCC
>CAYHRX010000288.1:0-4985 GCA_964359075.1 uncultured Chitinophagales bacterium | reverse complement strand
TGAAATAAGGACATTTGTCCTCCCACTTTTCTTGCAAACGGCGCTTGAGGATGTTACCTTGAGCGCCGATGCCCGCCTGCCGGACGGGCAGGCAAGATCAAGCATACAGGAGGACAGATGGAGCAGAAACAGCAGCGACGATCGGTTCATCGTCAGCGAGAGTATGGGCGACTACGGACCAAGACTCGAGATCAGCAGTTCATCGAGCGTTTAAGAAGCGAGTTTGAGTTGTCGCCACGAGAGAGTCGTGGGGTGTGGGAGGTAGTGCAGGAGACGTTCTTTGACAACGTGGAGTTGCGGCAAGGACAGATCGACTATATCTGTGTCCATGCGGAGGAAGGAGCCGGGAAGTCGCTGGAAGAGATGAGGAAAGTGCGAGTGGTCTTAACCCGCGAGCTCACCAGCGATCATGAGGTGGAGGAACGCTGGGGTGAAAGCGCAAAGCGTCGGGTGCAGATCTTACGGATGACGGAAGAGGCGTACGATCAAGAGGGCCTCTTAACCCAAAAGGACTTGGGACGCATCCTTGGGGTCAGCAGTCGGACGATTCGTCGAGACGTGGATCCACTGATGCGCCAACGCGTGAAGCTCTCCCTGCGGGGTTTGCAGCAGGATATCGGCAAGGGCATCAGCCATAAAGTGTGGATCGTCGGCTTGTATCTGGAGCAGAAGACCTATAGCGAGATCGAGCGCATCACAGGACATACAGTCGGGTCGATCAAGATCTATCTTGGTGATTTTAGCCGTGTGCTGATCGCGAAGGCGCGGGGGATCACGACAGCACGGGAGATCGGCTTTTATATCGGTCGGACAGAGCGTTTGGTCAACGAGTATCTTGCGCTGATCAAGGCTGCCCAGGCTAATGCTCAACTGCGGGAGCGTTTGGAGAGCCTCAAAAGTCAGATGCGGTTCTTGGAACGGGGAATTTCCTTTAAAAAAAGGCATTCTTCTATGGTGTGGAGGCTCGTATGAGTGGGCCAGCGGCACTCCGAGACCGGTATGAGAGCATCCCGAAGCGAGACTTCAAGACATCGCTCAGACGACTTCTTGAGACCGACTACAAGATCGTCGGTAGTCACCGCGTCATAGCGATGCTGGCTGATGATGTCGAGCAATTGCTTCAGGACTTTTTCCCGCGGCACAACCGTCTGCAGATGGGTGATGTCGTATGGCAGACGACAAAAGATGATGGACAGCGACAGAACTATGGGAAGAAGACGGAAGACTATGCGGTGCAAACAGTCATGTTGCCACTCGTCCGGCATGAGGATGTCGACCGACGGATCTACTTCAAGAAGGGAGACCGCAACTCCAACTACACTCATCGTGAGGCACGCGACATCGAGTTGATGGTGCGCTTGCTCAAGAGTGCAAAAGACCAGGGCGGGCTCTTGAGTGGCGCGGAGCTCAGCGTGTTGATGAACCGCAGTCTCACGACGATAGGGAAATACTTGAAAGCGTACTTCCAGAAAACCGGCGAAGTGTTGCCGATGAAAGGGTACGTCTTAGATCAGGGAAGCAACCCGACACACAAAGGAATCATTATCAGTCTGTACGAACAGGCTGTCTCTCCTGCAGATATCGTGTTAAAGACCGGGCACACGCAGACGGCTGTTGATCGCTACATCAAAACATATGAGCAAGTGCTCCAGCTCGTAAAGAAGAAGCTTGATCCAGTTTCGATCTGTCAGATTACCGGACGCAGCATGAACACCGTCAGACAGTATCTGCGTTTGGTCAGTGACTTTCACCCGGAGCTAGGCGTTGGAGCGCCAGACCACACTCCACCAGTAAGACAACGCCAAAACGTCAAAAATAAGTAACCGGACAAATGTCCTAATAGTAAATAATGCATTTACAACATCCTAAAGGAAGGAAGCAAACCATGAACAAGATCCTTTTTACCATGTGCAGCTTCTTGGTTCTAAGCCTTGTGAGTGCCGAGGCATAGCTTGCGTTTGAACCAACTGTGGCATTTCCAACTGGGACGGAACCAAACTGGATTGCGAGTGCAGATCTTGATGGTGATAACGATGTTGACCTCGTAACAGCGAATCTGAGTACGACAACGATCTCCGTTCTGATGAACAACGGAAATGCTACCTTTGCTTCGGCAATAACGTTAACAGTCGGTTCGCGACCACGTTGCGTTGTGGCAGCCGATATTGACGGCGATAACGATTTTGACCTTGTTACCGCAAACCAGAACACGGACAATATCTCGGTCCTGCGGAATAACGGGAACGGCACATTCGCGACGCAGGTACAATATGCTGCTGGCTCATCACCCATGAGTGTTATACTCGCCGATGTGGACAACGATAACGATCTCGATGTCGCCGTTGGTGGATCAGGCTTGATCTCCATCTTTTTGAACTCGGGCACTGGGATATTCGTCCCTGCGGCGAGCTATGGTGTGGCCGGAAGCATAGAAGGCGTAGCTGCCGGCGATCTTGACGCTGACGGAGATCGTGACCTTGTCGCAGCCCGGTCTTATGATAGTGTTGCAGTCGTGAAGAACAACGGGAACGGAACATTTGGATCACCTGTCAGCTTTTCGATATTGCCGGGCAGATTTTCCAAACGTGTTGCCTTGGCAGATTTTGATGCCGACGGCGACCTTGATGTTGTCTCGGCGAACCAGAACGCGGTAACAACATCGGTGTTGTTTAATAACGGCGATGGCAGCTTTGGCGCAGCGACGACCTTTGCGACTGGAGATATGTTCACATTCGGTATGTCGGTTGAAGCAAGAGATATGAACGAAGATGGTAGGCCAGACATCATCATAGCAAATGGTGGAAATGCAGCGCCTCCCACGGTCTCGGTTCTCATCAATAGGGGAAACGGGACATTTCGATCCGCTCTCAATGTTGGGATGCTGTATACGAGAGTTTTGCCCTTTTCCTCGCTTGGAGTGACGGTAGCCGATTTTGATGGTGATGGTCATCGTGACATTGCAGCTTCAGGTTGGTATAGCTTTGGCTTCGGCAATTCGGTTGCACTTGCGCTGAACAGACCTGCCATCTTTGATTATCCCGTCGATTATCCAACTGGCACCACACCCACTTCCATAGCATCAGCGGATTTTGATGGTGACAATGATAAGGACATCGTGGTTGTTAATAATGGTTCAGGCACTTTTTCCGTCCGCTTGAATAACGGTAATGGTACGTTTGCGCCGGCAGTTTCCTATTCAGCCGGGGTCAGCCCCTATGCTGTGAGTGTCGGGGATTTCGATAATGACTCCGATGTAGACATCATTGCCTCACAGAATGTGACCTCGTATTTTCCGCTGAAGGTTTTTTGGAATGATGGGACAGGTGTATTCCCCAGCGGAACAGTGATAGATGGTGTAACACTGTTTGCCGGCACCGTGTATGTATCCAATGCAGATGTGGATGCCGACAGTGACGAAGATATTGTATCTGCAAATGAAGGTGTTCCCAATTGGATCGTGCGTAACAACGGAAACAGAACATTCACGGCTTCCAGCATCGGTTCGGGCTGGCCCAACTATTACGCACAGTTAGGGGATGTAGATGGAGACGGCGACAAGGACTACGTCGGGCCGATGGGTAGATCCATCTCTGTTCGAAAGAACAACGGTAACGGAACATTCACACCGGAAGCCTTTACAAATCTTGGCTACGAACAATGGTCTCTTGCGCTCTCGGATTTGGATGGCGACGGAGACTTGGATCTATCAACAGCACTCAACAGTGTCGGGATTGGTATGCGGCTTCTGAATGGTGGAAGCGGCAATTTCTCGTCTCCTGATACATTTGCTTATGGCGGTGGCAATCAGGCCAAAGTCACGTCGGGCGATTTTGATGGAGATGGAGACAAGGATTTAGCTTATGCGAGCTTCTCTGCCAGCAATGTTACAATCATGACGAACAATGGATCAGGAAGTTTTTCTGTGCCGATTGCATATGCTGCAGGTTTAGGTCCTCGTGCCATTACTTCCGGAGACTTCGACGGCGATGGTGATTTGGATTTGGCTGTAGCCAATGAGACATCCAACGATGTGTCAATTCTCTTCAACCGGACCGTGTCCGTGGGCGTTTCCGAAGAGCACGACAACATGCCACAGACATTCCAGCTGTGGCAGAACTACCCGAATCCGTTTAATCCCTCAACGGCTATCCGTTACTCGTTACCTGTTCAAAGCCGCGTTATCCTAAAAGTTTACGACATGCTCGGACGGGAAGTTGCCACACTTGTAGATGATATTCAAGATGCAGGATTCAAGACTGTAGAGTGGGATGTGAACGGGGTTGCGAGCGGCGTGTATTTTTATCGTATCGTTGCGGGGAATTTCAGAGATGTCCGTAGAATGGTATTAGTCAAATAAGGGAATATGAAACAACAATTATGGAAAGGAGAGTTACAATGAAGAATCTTACATTCACAATTCTCGTATTGGTGTTCACGTTTGTTATACTTCCCTTCGGACGAGATCAAGCCTTTTCTCAATCCATACAATTTCGAATGGGAACACAATACTACGCTGGCACGGAAGCTTCCCGGTTCAGGGGGGGTATCTCGTGGTTATCAAAAGGCGATTTCACGAATGATGGACGGGAGGATATCCTGGTTTTTAATCCGCGAGCGGATAGTGAAAACATTACAGTCATGCCAAATAACGGAGACGGGACTTTGGGAGATCCTATCATAACACGGCTCGCTCAGGCGCCGACCGATGGCGTTGCCGGGGATTTCAATGAAGATGGCTATCTTGATGTTCTGGGCGCGATTACTTTCCCCAATGACACAGGCATGGCTCAGATTTATTTTGGTCAAGGGAACGGGACGTTCACAATTGGACCAATGTATGCTGTCGCTAGAAAATTTAAGCTTGCAGCAGCAGACTTCAATCGTGACACACATACCGACATGGCATTGACTTACGCATTTAACGACTATGATACCCTCTACCATGTTGCCATTTATTTTGGAGATGGAACCGGTGGAATGACACT
>CAYHRX010000287.1:1409-4998 GCA_964359075.1 uncultured Chitinophagales bacterium | reverse complement strand
CCCTCGCGCACATCGATGAGGTTGAACATACCCTTGGAAGCAATGGCGGTCACGATGCTTTGAGGCTCAAGATAGAAGTCTGGCTCCACGAACGAGGACGTGAGACGATTGATGGCGTGCTGAGGTATGGTGGCGACAAGGTCAATGTCGTGCGTGGATCGCGGTTCGCCCTGAAGACTCGACACGACTGAGCCGGTGAGCATGTATTCGATTCCGGCTTCGTCAAGCACCTGAACGACGCGCCTCAGTAATTCCTGTTGTGACATTTATCCAGGCGTTTGAGGAGCAGTGTGCGGAACTCGCTTTCGGGGAGTGATGGGTATCTCTTGCGCAAGCCATGGATGAACAGTTGCTTGGAGAATTCGGACAGTTCGAACGCCTTCCGCAAGCGCTGCTCGGGAGTCATTCGGCGAAGGACTCTGATGTAAAGCTCATGGTTTGGTCGCGGCTTGATATCCATGTCACCGTCAAGATAACAATTACGAGCGAAAGATGCAGGTTTGCCAATCAATGGCCGTCCCTTCGTGCCAGCACCTTCTTCAGCCTATCGGCGTACATCCTGTTCATCCTGAATCGGATCGTGATCGCGTCGCCATCGTACTGCTTGTTGAGGATCTCAGCCATGTCGTGGATCTGGGAGATGATCTGGTAGTCATCCTGACTGAAGGTCATGGTTTGCTCTGCGATATCCCGATCTAGCAGCTCCATGATCTTGTCTTCGAGCGCTTTCATGTTGATGCTGCGGGCGGCGGAGATGAAGACGGCATTCGCATGGTTCTCGCTGAGATAGCCGATCATATTCCGGTTGGCGAGCTTGTCGATCTTGTTGAAGACTATGATGGTGGGCTTGGGCTCGACGATGATCTCTTCGAGCGTCTCATTGACGACGGCGATCTGCTCTTCGAAGAGGGTGTGACTGACATCGACTACGTGCAGCAGAATATCTGCTTCCGCCACTTCTTCCAGCGTGCTTTTGAAGGAAGCAACAAGGTTGTGCGGCAGCTTGCGGATGAAACCGACTGTATCAGAGAGAAGGATTCTGTGGGCGGGCGAAAGCGCCACCAGCCGCACCGTCGAATCCAGCGTTGCAAAGAGGCGGTCTTCTACAGGCACATCGGCCTTCGAGAACCAGTTCATCAGAGTTGACTTGCCGGCATTGGTGTAGCCGACGAGCGCGACACGGGGGAAGTTCTCCCGTCCCTTTCGTTGCTCTGCACGTTCCTTTGCAATGCGCTTCAGTTTTGTATTCAGGTAGCTGATCTTGTGTCGGATCGCCCGGCGGTCGGTTTCGATCTGCGTTTCGCCCGGCCCTTTCGTGCCGATGCCGCCGAACTGCTTCGAGAGGTGAGTCCACTGCCGCGTCAGTCGCGGCAGCATGTACTGAAGCTGCGCCAGCTCGACCTGCGTCTTCGCTTCGCTCGTGCGTGCGCGTGAAGCAAAGATATCGAGGATGAGACCGCTGCGGTCGACGATCTTGCACTTGATGATGCGCTGGAGGTTGCGCACCTGTACGGCCGAGAGGTCGTCATCGAAGATGATAATGTCAATCTTCTTTTCTTCGACGAGGAAGGCCAGCTCATCTGCCTTGCCGCTGCCGATGTAGAACGCAGCGTCAATGTGCTGTCGCTCCTGGATCATCGTGAGGACAATGTCTGCCCCCGCTGAGTCTGCGAGGAGGGCCAGCTCTTCAAGGTACTCTTCAACCTTGCTCCGTGGTGCTTCACGGGTTGCAACGCCGACGAGTATCGCCCGTTCACGTCTGGATGTTGCGTTCAACTCCATTTATGCTTCCGATCTCACTGCTGTTGACTTCGATTCACGAGCCACGGCCATCTCCACAAGTGCAACGATGATGGCAAAGGTGAGAAAGTACTTCCACAGTTCCACGCCGAGCCGCGACTCGAGGATCGTTGTTTCAATCTTTTCCGTGGCAGGAACACGGTTCGCCTGGCTGTCGGTGATTCCCACGCGCTTCCAGAAGGACTGCAGTTGGTCATCGGTAACATGCCGGAGATCAGATTCGTCCGGATCAAGATTGACGGCTGACGCGCCGATGGTTTCTTGTGCTTTGCGCAGCTCGTAGACTCCCACTTCAGTTGCCGGGGCGGATTCGAACACCGCAGTGCCTGCCAAGGTGCTTTTGTGGGGAACGACCCGCTCCTCGATCCCGACCGGAGATTTGAACGCGTACAATTCCTTGCCGCCTGTGCCCCTGACTCTGGGTGAGAGTCTTATTCTCTCGCCAACGACCGTTGACGATCGGCTCTCGTTTCTTGAGGCAAGGTAAACAGTTGCTCGGTGCAAAAGAGGCGCGAACAGTCCTTTCACCGGGAAGTCAGACCAGCCGAGATTCGCTTCGACAGAAAAAAGTAACAGGCGTCCCTCGCCAGCCATGTACTCCGTCAGGAATCCCGTTCCGTCGGAGAGGGAAATGATCGTGTGTCCCTTTTCTCCTGCTTGCGGCCTGATCGCTTTGAAGACTCTCGGCGACTCGATTATTCCTGAAGGCTTCTTCCCCCCGCTTGGCTGTTCGAAGAGTCCTTGGAACAGTGGATGGTCATTGTCCATCTTGGCAAACGAGAGGAAGCTCTCCGGTATCGCGGCCGTTCCTTCCTGCGCAGGCTGGCTTGCCGGGATGTTGAGCTTCGCGAACACCGTTGCGTTCAAGTTGGCGATGTCGGTCTCATCATCAGGGAACAGCATCACGCCACCGCCGGCCCTCACAAACTGTGCAACGCGGTCTGCTTCCGTTGGCGTGAACGCCTTAACCCCGCAAAAGACGAGCACATCGAACTTGTTGATGTCGAGAGAGGAGAGCTGCGCCGAGGTCGCTTGTTGAACAGAGAAGAGGCCGGCCAAACTCGAATCGCCGCCGAGTGTGAGCGCGAGCGATGCTAGCCGCGTATCCTGTGGTGTTTCCCCAATCATCAGGATGTTGATGTTTGCGGGAATTGTGAGCACGAAGTAGCGCCTGTTGTCGGATTCCAGCGCATCGTCCTCAAGCTGCACGTATCCCGGGAGAATCCCGCGGCGTTTTGGAACCACCGTGAAGTTTGCCGTAGCTGAGCCCATGGCCCCAATATCCAACGACTGCTGCACTACGCGCGACCCATCTACATAGACGCTCATGATCGAGTTGCGTAGTGGCGTTGTGCCCAAGTTGCGCACGGCTGCCTGCATGTTCACAGGCTTATTCTTCGAGATGATCTGCGTCTTCAGGTCAAGCTCTGAGACTCCGGCATTCTCCTGCTGCTTGCCCCCGGCTTGCACAAGGAACATCCTCACCCTGTCATCGAACAAGTCTGTGGAATCTGTCGCCTCAATGCCAGCAAACTGCGAGGCCTGTGCATCGGTGATGAGGTATACTTCCTGGTTGAAGTTCTTGGATTCGCTGAGCACCTTGGCCACCACGCCGAGCGCATCGCGGAAGGAAGTGGTCTCCAAGGAGGATGTTGCCTTTTCAAGGATGGTCTTCACCGATGAAATGGAAGCAGCGGGGAACACCTCCTTGTGCCTGACCTCCGAGAGTCGGAGAAAGAACAGCTCGTCGCCTTCTTCCACCAGGTCCAGCAGGTGTGTGGCTGCCGCC
>CAYHRX010000287.1:0-1399 GCA_964359075.1 uncultured Chitinophagales bacterium | reverse complement strand
TCGTCGCGCACGGACATGCTGGGAGAATCGTCGAGCAGGATGACGATGGTTGATCTGGCATGTGCGCCGATCGTTCCGACGGAGCCCCGTAGTGCGGGCCGCGCAAACGCCAGCACAACGATGATGATGAGAAGCGTGCGGAGGATGAGCAGGAGTATCTGGCGGATCTTCACCCGCCGCATCTTTGTCTTCTGCAGCTCCTTCAGGAACCGGAGCGAGCTGAACTCGACCGTCTTAAGCTTGCGAAGGTTGAGGAGGTGGATGATGATGGGGATCGCCGCCGCCGCCAAACCGACCAGCAGGAATGGATTGAGAAACGTCATGAACCCGGGAACAGTTAGATGACCACAAAGGCACATGGTCATTGCGAGACTGTTTCCCAAGTCGAAGCAATCTCAAACCAGGCTGAGATTGCTTCGTCGCAAAAGGGGCTCCTCGCAATGACATGTTGTTGAGATTGCTTGCGTCCTGACATCTTTGCTGCAAATCAAGATAGAACAAAAAGTGAGTGAAATGCAAACAGGTGGTTGCCATGCTCAACGAGCGCGGGGTTACATACCGGATGCTCGCAAGCAACCAGCTTGAGGCGACCGACCCTCGGACTGGACAACGATGGAAGTTTGACGCAGATCGACTGCTCAGCCCACGCAGGCCAGCATCTCCTCTAGGCACTGCCCCGCACCGTCGCGAGAAGAACTTCCTGTCATTGCACACGATAATGCAATGTTCGGTCGGGTATTCCTGAATGCCAGTTGATATTCCTCCTTACGTATGCTATCTTGGTAGGGTTCCACCGTTCTTTCTGCAAATCCATTCTCAACTGATCTCTGCCGCAATCCTCAAGAGGCATTGCCTTCAGACATGGTTGTGTTGTGCTCACTTCTGTTTCGTTCTCCTATAATCCGCTGAGTAGGGCAGGATACCCCGAGCCAATTGAGAGAATGTGCAAAGAATGGTACCAGAGTATCTCATTTAAGAACATAACGGGCAAGCTTACTATGAAGCCAGCATCTCGCAACATCCTGAACACTCTTAGAATGAAAGTTGCCATTGTTGTAGTACTGGCGTCTCTCATTGGAGGCGGGATATTTGTTTTCATGGCTCAACGCACGGGTCACTCGCTGCTGGAACGAGAAGCAGAAGCCAAAGCCTATGCCATGGCTGGATTTGGGAAAGCGATTCTGGAGCACTTGATGCTCGAAGGAAAGGGCCAACGAGTGCGGGAACTGCTGCAAATTGCTGTTTCGTTTCCACAAATCCTGGATGCGTTTGTTGTAAAACCGACCGGGGAAGTTGCGATGAGTGCAGGGACCAGTACCAACATGAGGTACTTTGACTTGAAGGACTATGACATTGATCCGGGAAATCACGAGGATCGTTACTTGTCGGTAAGAGAAAA
>CAYHRX010000286.1:0-5008 GCA_964359075.1 uncultured Chitinophagales bacterium | reverse complement strand
GCCTGTGTACTTCTCAGACCAAGCGGGTGTGTAGGGCTTGTCCTCGTCATCGTAGTCCTTTGGATAGTCTCCCTGCAATCCGCGTGGCACGCCGTATTGAGCCATCAGAAGATCGTACACTGTTGCAACTGCAATCTTCTTGCCGTCGTGTGTGGAGATGAACTTCACCGGAACATGACGAGTGTGGCTTGTTGCATCACCGAAATTGTCGAAACGAACGGGAAGGGTTTGCTCTGCATCCTTCAGGAACGTCAGTGAAGGCTTGATCTCGGAACTATCGAGGCCGTCCTTCAAGAGGAGGTTCCACTTTCCCTTCTCCTGCTGCGCCCAACGGTAGCCGACGCTCCCCATTGGCATCTTCGGAGCCTTTGCCGCTTCATCCCACATCAGGAACTGCCAGTCTCCGTTCTCCACTTTCTGATACTTCTGGAGTCGGTTTGCACGGAGAAGCTGGCCCGCTTCGTACACGCCGCCGTCTTCCGTCAGCTCCACCAGATAGGGGGCGTCGGTGTACTTCTTCGTGTAGTCAATGAAGTATGGGGTCTGCTTCTCGTGATGGAACTCTTTGAGCAGCACGTGGTTCACCGCCATCCACCAGGCGCCATCCTGTCCGGCGTTGACCGACACCCAGTGATCGGCGTACTTTGCAACTTGATTGAAGTCGGGGGAGAACACGTACATCTTCGTGCCGTTGTGGCGGGCTTCGGCGGCGAAGTGGCAATCGGGCGTGCGGGTCATGTTCAGGTTGGAGCCCATCACTGCCAACAGCTTTGCGTTGTACCAGTCGGCCGACTCCTGCACGTCAGTCTGCTCGCCCCATGTTTCGGGAGACGCCGAAGGGAGATCGCAGTACCAATCATAGAATGAGAGTGAGATGCCTCCCATCAACTGCATCAGTCGGGCGCCGGATGCGTAGCTGACCATTGACATGGCCGGGATTGGCGAGAAGCCTGCGATGCGGTCAGGGCCATGCGCTTTGATCGTGTGGATGTTTGCCGCCGCCATAATCTCAAGGACTTCATCCCAGTGGGCGCGACGGAAGCCGCCCTTACCGCGAGCGCGTTGCCAGCGAGAGCGGGATTCCGGGTTGCTTACGAGTGACTTCCAGGCCTCAACGGGATCCTCGTGCTCGGCGCGGGCCTTACGCCAGAGATCGAGCAACGCGCCACGGATGTACGGGTACTTCACACGCAACGGACTGTAGAGATACCACGAGAACGAAATACCGCGCTGGCACCCGCGAGGTTCGTATGGCGGAAGGCCATGTTCGAGCGATGGATAATCGAGCCCCTGCATCTCCCATGTCACGATGCCATCCTTCACGTGAATCATCCACGTGCAACTCCCTGTGCAGTTCACACCGTGTGTACTGCGGACAACCTTGTCGTGCTGCCAGCGGTTCCGGTAAAACTCCTCCCAGCTCCGGAGCTGTGCGTTCTCTTCGTCTTTGATCCAGTTGATTTTCCCGTTGCTACTCATTGACTGCCTCCAGTTTCCTTTCTTGAACCAGTGCACGGCGGACAGTGCGGAGCCGCTTGTTCCAGATGACGTCGAACAGACCCATCACCACAAGTGCACCGGCAAGTCCGATCAGAATGAAATTCAAACGTGCGGTAGAAACATCCTCCGGGTTGCGAGCGAGTGTGCTCTGGAAGTACGCGACGAGTGCGAGAATCTCTTCACCTTCGAGCGCTTGCTTCTTGAACACCGATTGCATCGTGGGCGTTGCCGGGGCTGAGAGCCAGGTTGAGAGCGCCTTGCGTCCCTGATAACGCTCGAACACAGTCGTCAAGTCAGGAGCGAGTGTGCCTCCTCCAAACAGCCTGATGCCGTGGACAGTGTGGCAAGAGATGCAGGATGGTCCGCCGTTCTTCAGACCAACCGTTCCCATGAAAATCCCCTGGCCGGTTTCCACATCTTTCGGAGTGAACGGTCGCTCACTGATCTGCACGCCGGCGAACTGGGATTTCTCCAGCTTCGACTCGGCATCAATAAGAGCGAGCAGCGCCTCGGCACGTGCTTTTGTCATCGCGGGCAGCGCGGGCATCAGCACGCCGCGCGATGATCGTACAAGCTCCTGAGCGTACGCATCACCGGCATCAATCACTGATTTCGGATCTTGTATGAACGTCGTAAGCCATGCACGGTCCTTGCGCTGTGTGACGTTCTTCAGGTCGGGACCCGTCAACCGTCCGCCGCCGATGGTGTGGCAGCTCATGCAGTTCTGTTTGAAGTCGGTGGGGGGGTCCTGAGCTGAGGCCATGGCAGGCCAGAAGAAGACCAGCACGAGTGAAGCAACAAATACTCCTAACCTTTTACGCATGATGCAACCCGGAACTTTGTTTGGTGTATGATTAGTGCTGTTGTTTCCGCAGAGTCTCCAGAAATTCAAGTTTGCCGTCCAAGTCCTTGCTCAGTGCGGCCACTGTTTTCACGTGTAGTATCTCCAGAATGGTCTTCTTGGCGCGCTTCCATTGCGGGTGAACCGGGCACGGATTCTCTTCGCTACAGGCAGGAAATCCAAGCACACACTCGTCCAGGAATTTCTCTCCATCCACAGCACGCACGATATCGGTCAGCCGGATCTCGTTGGATGACCGACCGAGAGCAAAACCCCCGTGCGTGCCTTTATGAGACACGACGATGTTTTCTCGCGTTAAAGTCTGGAGAACCTTGTTAAGGAAGTGATAAGGGATGCCAAGACTCTGTGAAATGTTCCGGACAAGAGCAGGCTGATCCTTAGGCTGGCGGGCCAGGTAGAGAACCGCCTGTATGGCGTACTCACAGGATTTGCTGAAGAGTAGGGGCATGGTGACTATCAGACATTCAGGTCTGATGGTCAAATATACGACAGAAGAAATGCCTTGTCAAGTGAAATTTGGCTAGATTTTCCCTTGTTGTCCAGTGCCGGGTCAAGCCGCCTGGTTTGGTTGGCTTGTAGCCTTGATGGCTTCATGGCCTTTTTGAGTTCGAGAGTACGCCGAGAGAGGAGGGTAGTTGGCCGCTCATCTCATGTCGCGACCTACTCCACAATTATCTCATCTATGAACAGCCATGCCTTCTCCCCCTTGGCGATATGCCAGTCGGGAACCAAGCCAATGTTCTTTACCTTCACCTGGACGTAGCGGGCGTTTATGTTCTTCAGAGTCTGCAAGACCTCTTTGATATTCGGCGGTTGGTGAGCAGTAGAAGTTGGAATATCGAACTTCCCGACCGAGACAAATCCCACTCCATCCTCAGATATCAAATACTCGACCAACATCGGGAAGAATATCCAGGAGCCGGTGTTCTCCAAAAAACTCGTCGTCAGCTTCGAAAGTTTTGTGCGTGCTCCAAGATCCACGAGCGCTTCAAAGTCATTTTGATGAAACCCCTGCCAGCCTCCTCCATTAAATGACATCGAGCCACGCAGCCCGTTGGTCAGGGCATGTTCTCCGCCGCCGTCATACCGTTCGTATGGGTACTTCAACTCTACGGGTTTGAAGAGCGCTTTGTGCAGATAGACCTTCTGTTCACTCACTTTCCCTAAAAGCTTTCCACTTCGGAACGCACCAGCTTTGACAGTTGAGGTCTTCTTGACAGGAACCGGCTTCACGTACCGGCGTGAAGAGGTAGAGGGGTCCTTCCCATCAAGTGTGTAGCGGATTTCGTAATGGCTCATCTCGGTCGACAGTGAAACGCTCATCCGCCTCTTGATTGAATCGACCGCCGTCGAGATTGAGACGAGATAAGCGCTCTTCGCATAGTTGTATCCGGCTGATTGATAACGTTTCATCTGGCGCTCAACCCGTGTCGCAAAGTCATCCCAGTCACGCGATTCCTTGGGCGACCAGACGACTTCGGCGAGCGCAGCCATCCGAGGGAGAGTCATGTACTGTGCATGCTCAGGTGTCGGGATATACTCAGTCCAGACATTCCCCTGCGCACCGAGGATGTGTTTGGCCTCTTCGGGTGTCAACGAGTCAGGGATTGGCTCGTACGAGTACACCTTGCTGAGAGGAGTATAGCCACCGATAGCGAGCGGCTCGAATTCCTGCTTCCCCTGATAGTGATCGAAGTAGCAGTGCGAGCCCGGCGTCATCACTGCATCGTGTCCCTGGCGCGTCGCTGCGATACCTCCTTCCGTGCCCCGCCACGACATCACCGTCGCTTCCGGCGCAAGTCCACCTTCAAGAATCTCATCCCACCCAATCAAGCGCCGACCCTTGGACACAATGAACTTCTCGATGCGCTTCACGAAGTAGCTCTGCAATTCTGCCTCGTCCTTCAACTCCTCCTGCTTGATCCTTGCCTGGCACTTCGCACAAGCTTTCCATTCTTTCTTATCTGCTTCGTCGCCGCCGATGTGAATGTACTTCCCCGGGAAAAGGTCCATCACTTCCGTCAGAACATCTTGCAGGAAATAGAACGTGCTGTCATTCCCCGCGCAGAAGATATCGGTGATGGGCCAGACCCCGCCCGGTGGAACATCGAACGGTCCGCCGGTGCATGAGTACTGCGGATATGCTGCGAGCAATGCCGTCGTGTGTGCGGGCATTTCGATTTCTGGAACGACGGTGATATTCCGCTCATCTGCATACTTCACGATCTCCCGTATTTCGTCTTGCGTGTAATACCCGCCGTATGTTGCTTTCTCACCTTCGCGCGGAGGATCCCGATGATTCCAGTGCTGGTCTTCCCGATCGACTCGCCACGCAGCGACCTCGATGAGCTTTGGGTACTTTTTGATCTCAAGCCTCCATCCCTGATCGTCTGTCAAATGCCAGTGGAAGACGTTCATCTTGTGCATCGCAAGCATGTCGATGTAGGTCTTGATGAACTTCTTGGGTAGGAAATGCCGACTGACGTCGAGGTGCATCCCTCGCCATTCAAAGCGCGGCCAGTCTCGTATGGCAACACATGGGATGGTCCACGTTCGCTTCTTGACTGGCTCTGGTGCAAACACTCCCGGGGACATCAACTGCAGCAGTGTCTGGGCGGCGTAGAAGAATCCCGGATCACTATTCGC
>CAYHRX010000285.1:0-5046 GCA_964359075.1 uncultured Chitinophagales bacterium | reverse complement strand
ACTCTTGCTCGGCATTATGACAATGTTCATCATTCATCGTAACAGACTACTAGTTTGCAGCCAGTGCGGTGCGCTGTCGCCCCTGCCTGAGAGTTTCGTCTCCTTCCTGGTATTCAGGGAGAACGTGTATAGGCCACCGTTTTTTGAATACGCAATCTCTTTCGATGACCCTCGCCAGACGGGTGTGCGGCAGTCGTCGTTTAAAGAAGTAATCCGTTGAGTGTTCTCTCCCGCCAGTGTCATCATGTAGATGCTTGAGTTTCCCTCTTGCGTGGAGGCATAAATGATGAGCGAGCCATCAGGCGAAATCGAGGGTGAGGCACAGCCAGAGCTTGATGGTGTAATCGCCGATACCCTCTTGTCCGTGAGCCTTAACGCAGCGATGAAATACCGATCCCCATGACTGGCTGCGTAGATGACCGCCGCACCATCCGGCGTCATGACCGGTGAATCTTTCACCGTGGAATCCTGCGTCAGTCGCTCGACGTTGCTTCCGTCCGCATTCATCATGTAGAGATCACCATTCACAGCATCGCGTGTTGAAAGGAATACGATCTTCTCGCCGTCCATCGCCCAGGAAGGAGCGCTGTTTGCCCCCGGTGGAGATGTCAGGCGTTTCACCTCAGACCCATCGGCGCGCATGATGTGGATGTCCCAGTTGCCATCGCGATCAGACGCGAAGAGAACCCGTGAACCATCGGGTGACCACGACGGTGTAACTTCGTACGCGGGAGAACTTGTGAGGCGTCGCAGGTCGGTACCATCATCGTTTATGGAGTAGATCTCGAAGTTGCCATCACGGCTGGATTGGAAGACGATCTTCCCCTTTGTTGCTTCCCCGGTACATCCTGCCAGAAGACAGACGAGAAGCAACGGACAAGCAGAGCGTAGTACCATGGTGCAAAGATAGGGCAAATGGGCGGGAGATGCAATAACCCGAAGGAATGGGAACTACCGCTGGCGCTCGAACGTCCTCACGAAGTCGTGCTGCGGCCCTTGCTCGCGGGAGTGGCAGCCCGTGCAGTTTGTTCCCTTGCGCGTCACGGAAATGAATGGAGTTCCATCAGGTTGGAACTCAGCCCACAACCAGCCGTTGCCGGAATGGGGACTGCCCCGTTCTTTGTACATGACGGCATACAGAACTGTCTCGGTTCCCTGCCGGATTTGCTTGAAGACGATAGATCCATCGGGAAAGGATGCACCGGCGGGCAGTCTTCCGTCGCTCAAGGCGTTGAAGGCGATGGCGTTCATGCTTACCCGCATAAGAGGTTGATGAGCGTTGGAGCCGTTCAGCGTTCCACTTGTCACGGAATCCACATGGGGAAAAAGAGCGTACGAGCTGAACGGCTGTTCCTGCGTAACAACGCGGAACAGGTCGGCATCAGAGGCAATCAAGCGGAGCGATGTTGGTGGCAGCTCTCCCTGGTCCGTACACGACAACATCGCGACACAGAGGGCAACAAGAACACAGCGCATGGAATCAGACAACGTCATCTTCGCTTCCTCCTCTTACTCCTATTCACTCGGTGTACTGCACGTAGTGATCAATGACCCATTGCGGAATGGGCTCGACCTTGCCGGTCTGCGCGTTTATGAACGTGCTGATGAAATATCCCTCCGCCGATGTTTTTCCGTTGGGTTTCAGGATCTGGAAGCCAACCTTCACATCAGCCCTCTCAAATGAATCAAGCCATGTTCTCACCACAACCCGTTCCCCCAAATTCAGCTCGCGCTTGAATTCAATGTGGAATGTTTTCTGGTACCAATTCCATCCCCTCTTCAGGAATTCCTCCATCGCCATGCCGTAGCAGCGCCCCATCTGGTCGTATCGGGCAAACAGCACATAGTCCAGATACTTTGAGTTGTGCACATGGTTGTTCATGTCAATATCGTCCGGCCGAATGGTAATTTCTGTTTCGAAGCGCTTGTATGGCATAGAATGAAGCTCATTCCTCTTTGGCGGCACCATGTGCCCGTGGATTGCGCAAGCAATCTACATCTTTTCTGTCACCAGTTCAATCTACCGAATTGCCTCTCGGAGATCTATCATCGCAACATTACATGAACCGTTGAGTCATGAGCCGTTCAACACGCTCCAAGACTGGCAGCCGTTTCCGGAGTTTGATGGCGATGCCTAATGTTGAGAGAGTAGGTCTCAGCACCTCGGCGACGATTCTGCGTTTCACATGTACCTCTTTCGGCAAGGTGCTGATCTTCCTCGCGGCAGCGAAGAAGAGCTGTGCCGCATCGGAGACGGTTGCATGAACATCACTAAAATGGAAGTCGAGGATGAATTCTGTTGACTGATCCACGCAGGCAAACAGGAACGGAAAATATGGACGACCGGATCGTTCCTCATTTACCGGGAATGGTGCGTAGTGATAGTCCAGCTCCCACGAAAGGTCGGACTGTGGCAATTCCCGCTTCATCTGAGCGAGATACTCCTGATCGAACAGTGGAGCGAGAATTGGCTCTGGCTCCCACAGCGTTGGCTTCTGCCACTCTGTTTTCCATGTGATGCCGCGGTGTTCAATGTGCGGAACGTGCACAAGTACCACGTCGTTGTTCGGAGGAACATAGATGACCTTCTCAGCACCAAGACTTAGAGCGAACTCCCGTGCTCGTTCAAGGGCAAGGGTGAGGAAACGGACATGTGCCTGAGTGAGATACCATGGGAACCAACCTGGCTCGTAAGACCGAAATAACGGCCATGCATGCCTCCCTTTGAACTTCAAGCCCAACTGCTTGATGATGTCGAGATCCTGTTTTTGCTGGTCGGCTTTATTCCCGAATGAGGCCATTAGGCATTTCTGTCTGAAGGCCTCCTCATCGGCAGGAGACTTTCCAGACACCAGGGCAAGGTATCCATTCAGTCCCTCCGAGCCGAGATAGACGTTCAGTGCAAAAGTCTCGCCAAGCGCGCCAAGCACACAACAGTAGCCGACCTCGTTGTCCTCCGGATTCTGGACGCCGAAGAGCATGTCATCGGTCATCCAGTTCCAGCATTCGATTTCTCTGAACTGCAGCGCCGCGTCGTACAGCGATTTCCATTCCTGGAGAGTTGGTGAAGCTGTCATGTTCAAGTTTCCTTGCAGATGGTTGTGGTATTCAATCAGCTACTCCCCGTACACCTTCTCCTTCTCATCCATCCTCTTCACTAGAGTCCCATACACATACAGTGCAATCGCCGACACGGACCCAATCGCGACGAAGTAGTACCAGATATAGTTTGCATTATCGTACGCATGCACGAGTTGTTCTGAAGTGAGAGTTTTCGGGTCGGGGCAGTAGGCTGTGAGAAGATAACCCGAGAGTCCGAAGCCAAGCAGTGTTGCAAGAAATGAATGCAGGTGGCTGAAACCGAGGTACGCGCCTTCCTCGCCTTTCGGCGCTTGCAGAGAGAAGAACTCCAGATAGCGCGGAGAGATGAAGCATTCGCCGAGAGCCTGCAGCACGATTCCGGCGATGAGCATGATCGTGATGGGATGCGCGTGTGCGAGGCCGAAGAGAGGAACCGACGTGCCGAACATTCCCTCCAGCGTCGGACTCGACGCCATTGCAAGCGCCGAGAGCGGCATCAGCAACATGCCGATGTTCATGGACGTGATTGCCTTTACCTTCTTCATGAGAGAGGTGATAAACACAACGGACGTCATGACAACAAACGGATTCACGTTGGCAATCCACTCCGGCGAGGCATGGTTGCCCACCGTGCGGAGGACATACTTCGGCATCGTGGCGTACATCTGATGCTGGATGATCCAGAACCCGGTGACAATAAGAATGAGCGTGAGGAGACGCGGCTTCTTCAGTATGCGAACCAACCCATCCCACGCCTCCTTTACCGTTTTGCCTTCGCCGTGGACATCGACATTCTTGTAGAAGAAGTAGACAACAACGAGCGCAAGAAACGTCATGAACGCCGAGTAGTAATTGATTGCCTCCAGACCAAGCTCAATCCGTATGGGATACGCCAGCGACTTGCCTGTGAACGAGCCAACGTTGACCATGCCGTAGAATATTGAGAATGCCCGTGCTCGTGTGTCAGTGGTGGATGTTTTGGCAACCGTACCGGTAATGATCGACTTGATGAACGACCCGCCGAACATCAAGACAACGATGGCAGGAAGGACCGTGGCTTTGTACGGCAACGCCCCAAGAGTGAAATATCCGATGGTGAGGAGCGCAAATGCCAGGACAATGGCATTGCGGAATCCGATCTTGTCAGCAAACGCACCTGTGAACGGCGGGAGGAAGTACAAACCCGCAGCGAAGACGCCACCAATCCAGGCCGCGTTAATGTCGCTGAACCCGACAACGTTCGTCAGGTACAGCGTGATGGCAATGAAGACGGCATAGTAGGCTGCGCGCTCGAACAACTCAACAATGTTGGCAGTCCAGAACGCGCGGGGAAATTTCCATGAAGACATGTCAGTGGCCCAATTGTGTGTGGTAGTGAGTAATCAGCGGCAGCATCCTTGTTCCCTGCTCAGGGGTTCTTCTTCAATAGAGTATATCCGGCAAATGCGAACCGCGGGTCTGGAGAGTAGGCTTTGTTTTCCAGTAGGCTCCTTGCACTGCTTTCATGCCTCCAGAGCGGGTCATGCACCAGGATGTAGTCGGGACTGTAATACGCCAGCCAGCCATCGAACTTTCGCTCGCCAAGGAGTTCGGCATTGTGAGGGTTCACGAGCCCAAGAATGTCAATGACATATCGCTCTGAGTACCAGCCGATGTGTCCGATCTCTACGCACGCGACCGATGCCTTCGGGTTGGTCTTCTCCGCATGGAGCATCTGCGTGGTGCTTTGGATCATCCAATATGTCAGACGCCAGCGACAGGTCCACAAGCGCTTGGGTCTGGGTGGTCCGGAGGCCCAGCAATCGCAGGCGCTGCAATTGTGGCGGAACGGATACGAGACCCTGAGTGAGACGGACAAGGGCAAGAGGGAGACGCTGGGGCAGCGTTTGGAGCGGCTGCGGGCGGACGCGGGCTGGAAACTCCCCACATACGCGGTATTCCTGGCGGTCGCCGCGCTCGCCGGAC
>CAYHRX010000284.1:0-5067 GCA_964359075.1 uncultured Chitinophagales bacterium | reverse complement strand
TACGGTTTGATGAGGGGGAGGGTGAGGCTGCTTTCTCACTCTCTCTACTCTACTGGCTATCCTTTTCTAAGCTGCTTCAGCGCCTCTTTGTACGTCAGCCTTCCCAGGTATTCACCCTGAGACTTGTGGTGCTTGCGATATTCTTCCCTGGTCAAGTCGGGCTGGAAGGTCTGCAAGGCATCGAATATGAGAAGGCCTCCCCGTCGTTCTCGATGTACTGTCGCCTCAGACTCGCCTCAATGGTGGAGAAGTACAGCTCAAACATCTCCAGGCTGACTTTTCCTTTCGCCACGTATCGAGTTACCATCTTGGCTTTCGTGCGTCGGCAGGCATCCTGGATCAACGATAGCGCATCGCTTGCTGCAAATTGGTCCTCCTGCGACGCGTGTTCCGTACGTGTCCGTTCTCCAGATGTGTAGATGGATTTGAAAATGATCGCCACCGCTGTCAGCGGAACGATCCGGCAGCAGGTCGTCTGTTCTCGCAGGCACTCAGAGAGCTTGCCGAGCAGCTCCGGAACGTTCTCGGCGCCGGTTGCATCCTGATACAGGCACCTCTCAAGCTCTTCCATGCTGAAGGAAGGGAGGTGCTCATTCATCTCGCACAAACTCGGAGCGATGCACGACTCACCGAACTTCTCCACCTCAACAAAGTTCTGGAGTGACACCACGGCGAGCTTCACGTTGCGGAGGATCTTTGAGAGCGTTGGGTCTGCCTCGCTATACAGTCTGAAGATGCTCGATAAGTCCCGCATCCTCTATGCTGCGGACGCCGTGGCCAATGCGCGTCGGTTGGAAGTGTTTCAATGTCTCCCACACACTTGCCGCGCCGAGAGCCTCACCGGCATGTGCGGTCCGTGGCACATTGCTGGTCATGGCCTGCCGAAACGCAGGGATGTGCCAACACCTGCTGATCGGACGCGGTCTCAAGATCAATACCGGCGAAGTACGCATTGAGCTGGATGAGACTGCCTGCGTCGTCCTGCTGGAAAACATCGGCGATGCAATCCAACGAGAGATCTGTATGGCTCAATCCGTGAAGTTCAGAAAGGCGGAACAATGATTTCTTGCTCAGCAGGAATGAGCTTGCCAGCGCGTGCGCAACCCCTACAACTGCGTTCAGTTGCTGGTGCGAGTACGTTCGTGAGACAATCGCCTTCAGGTTGCCGCGAAGTCCGCAGAGCAGCTTTGATGGAATGGGCATCTGGTCCTGGATGGGTACTCAAGAAAGTAGCGAATGCCCTCGTTTCAATCAAGTTCCCCGCCTTGCTTTCCCCTCGTTATTCCCGTATTTTTCATGTGAAAGAACACCGCAGAGACCTGCCGGCAGGCAGGCGCGGAGATGCTGAGACAATCATAATTCATCAATCTCAATTCTTCATTATCTTTATGTCCTCCTGGCTCTTGAAATCTGACCCCGAAACCTACTCATTCAACGATCTTGAGCGGGACAAGAAGACCGTCTGGGATGGCGTCTCGAATCCTCTCGCTCTGAAGCATATTCGCTCGATGAAGAAGGGCGACCTCGCCTTCGTCTATCATTCGGAGGAAGAGAAATCCATCGTAGGTGTTGCGGAGATCGTCTCGGATTCGTATCCCGATCCAAAGCAGAAAGACCCCAGGCTCGCGGTTGTGGAGATCAAGTTCAAGGAACGATTGAAGCAACCGGTTTCGCTTGCCGAAATCAAAGTGCGGAAGGAATTCGCCGACTTTGCTCTTGTCCGCATGTCCCGCCTCTCTGTTATGCCTGTTACTGCCGCGCAGTGGAAGTCGCTGCTGGCAATGTCCTACTGATGGCTGTCCGCCCATGGAAATCCTGATCGGCCTTGGAAAAATTGCCGCCGTTGTCTTGCTCGTTCTTCTCAACGGGTTCTTCGTCGCCGCCGAGTTTGCGATTGTGAAAGTGCGGTCCACGCAGATTGAGCCACTGGTGAAGAGAGGGCACCGCCGGGCTGCAACTGCCCAAAATGTCATCACGCATCTTGATGCGTATCTCTCTGCGACACAGCTCGGCATAACACTGGCAAGCCTCGGGTTGGGGTGGATCGGCGAGCCTTTTGTGGCGCACTTGCTTGAGCCTGTCTTTGTGTGGATGGGGATCACCCAGCCCGTACTGATCACGACGGTGTCATTCGCTGTTGCATTTGCCTTCATCACATTCCTTCATATCGTGTTTGGCGAGCTTGCACCGAAGTCACTGGCCATCCAGCAGGCACAGCGCGTGACGCTGTCGGTTGCGTCGCCGCTCCATCTCTTCTTCGTTATCTTCCGTCCTTTCATTTGGGCACTCAACGGGACGGCGAACTATTTCCTGCGTCTTGCAGGAATAGAACCCGCCAGCGAAAGCGACATTGCACATTCCGAGGAAGAACTCCGCCTGTTGCTAAGCAAAGGGAAGGTCCTCACAACCACCGGAAAGACGATCTCTCTTAACGCCATCGAGCTTCGCAACCGCACGGTGCGTGAAGTGATGGTGCCAAGGACCAACGTGGTATTCCTCTCGACGGAGAAGTCTCTCGAGATGAACCTCGCCATTGCCGAGGACAACCAATTCACCCGCTACCCGTTGTGCGAGCGAGACCTTGAAAATGTGGTCGGCATGATCCATTTGAAGGACCTGTTCAAGCTTAAGGGCACCGAGGGCCCCGGTTCGAAACTGCTGGAGATCAAGCGGGAGATGCTGTTTGTGCCGGAGACAACGCCGCTGGAGAAGGTCCTGAACCTGTTCCTCAACAAGCGTGTGCTGATGGCGGTCGCTGTGGATGAATATGGCGGCACAGCCGGACTCATCACATTGGAAAACATCCTTGAGGAGCTTGTCGGCGAGATCCGCGATGAGTTTGATGTTGAATCAGCAATGGTGCAAAAGGTGAACGACACCGAGTACCTTGTAGATGGCACCATGCCCTTGCACGACTTCGCCCGGATGTTTGAGGTCGAGCCGGAAAGCAAAGATGTGGTGACCGTGAGCGGTTACGCCATCCAACTCATCGGTCGGGTGCCGGAAAAAGGTGCAACGGTACGCATGGGGAGGTGGACGGGAACCGTGGAGGCAACTGAACGGAAGAAGGTAAAGATGCTGCGTCTGCGCAAGCTTCCAGTCGAGCAGGGGGAGATAACGTAAAGCGCGAGTATGTTCAAGACGTTGTGGCCATATCTGCTGTTCGTTCTCCTGGTTGGATTCTCTTCTTTCCCCGCAACTGCGCAATACTACGAGCAGCGAGGGTACGAGCCAGCGGAGGTCCGATACATCGCTGCCGGCTTTGTTGACCGTGACTTCGCTCCACGCAGCACGAATTCGCTTCCCGACTCTCTTGCCATCCATTACAGGCGTATCATGCCTATGGTTTCTTTCAGGGAGGGAACGGCAGAGATTTCGTTCGGCTATAGCACATACGATCTGGCGGGAGGATCGAAGTCAACAATCTACTTCGGCGGCAGGTTTGGCACTGAGGTCCCCATTGCCGGGCGCAGACCGAGCGTGCTGCTCTTCCCGCTAATGCTTGCTGCAGACTTTACGAAAGCTGAAGGCATCGGCACTTCAAAAGAGGATTTCAATATCGCAAGCGTTGGTTTGGGTGTTGGACTGAAGTACCGCTATTTCTCCGGGGGTACAGACCTTTCGGTCGAGGTCGAAGAGATCGCCCAGTACAGCAGCGAGGGGTTCGGGGTCGGCAACGGGTTCTCGGCAGCAACAGTGGGCGATGCCACGATCCTTCTTAGAGGTGTAGGATTGTTTGATGGGATCGCACTCGGGTACCGCTTCCGCCTGCAGACCTGGGCGATGAACCAGGGGAAGTTCAACTACCGAAGTGTCTCCCACGGACCGTATGTTGGGATCATGTTCTGAACAAGGCCAGCAGGTTGTTGAAAAAACAGAATTCTTGGCCACGGAGACGCCGAGGCACAGAGTGAATGGGATGAAAAGAGGTCACAATCAACCTACTTCTCCTCAGTGTCTCCGTGACTCTGTGGCGAACTTCCTTTTTCAACATCCTGCTTAGTGCCCTTTGAGTCTTCGTGGCTATTCTGGGGTTCTCAACCCTCTGATGATTTAGTGAGATGGACACTTCCATCCGCACAAAAATAGTCTGGACGTTTGCCATCCTGGCGATACTGAACCTGGGCGGCAGCTTCTGGGCAATCTACAACTTCTACGCAATGGGTACCACCGTAGCGACGATCCTTCGTGAGAACTACCAGAGCGTTCTTGCGGCGGAGAACATGGTGAAGCTGTTGGAACGTCAGGATAATGCATTGCTCGCGCAGAGCGAAGGGGAGGAAGTGACGATGGCAGGTGGATTTGAGGACAACAAGACGGTCTTCTTCTACTGGCAGGGTCAGGCGCAGCAATGGGGCTCGATTCCCGCGTCGCAGCCGATCCTCGACTCCATCAGGACGGCGTACCAGGCATATATCTCCTACGCCGACTCAATGATCTCACGCAGCCACCAGGGTGCGTTCAAGGGAGCGCGCCAGTACTACTACGATGTGGTCCGTTATCATTCTGACAAGCTGCGTGAGCTGTGCTTTGAGTTGTTCCAGACAAATCAGAGCGCGCTGGTAAATGCAGAGACCCGCACACACAGCATCGCCAGCCAGACTGCCTACGGCATGATGATCGTGTCCATTGTCGCACTCGCCATGAGTATCATCGCCACGGCGTGGCTTATCAGAGTTGTCATCAAGCCGGCAGAACAATTAACGGAGACCGTGAGGCAAATTGGGCAGGGACAGCTGGACCTGAAGATCGACGTCCTTTCCGATGATGAGATCGGCCAGCTGAGTCGCGAATTCAACAAGATGACCGAGCGCCTGCGGCGGTTCGAGCTGATGAACATCGAGCGCATCATTGCCGAAAAGAAGAAGTCCGAAGCGATCGTGGAGAGCATTTCTGACGGCGTGATCGTGACAGATGCACAGATGAGAATCATCCACATTAATCTGGTGATTGCCGAGTTGTTCGGCTGCAAGGAGCGCGAGGCGGAGGGACTACCCGCGACATCGGTCATTCGCGACGAGCGGGTAATCGCTTTGATCCGCGACGCGTCCAAATCGGCTGCCGGTT